>CANQFE010000099.1 GCA_947598285.1 uncultured Bacilli bacterium | reverse complement strand
GAATTTTTCAGAATGCAAAAAAATTATGCTATTCTCTAAATCCTTTAGAAAATAGCACTTTTGAAATCTCTTGACTGCTTTCAAATTCTCTTGAATTTCCTTGAAAAACGGTCATTTTTGGTCGAGGCGAGGTACTCTAAGCATTTGCTATTTTCCTTTATTTATCAAGTGTTCTAAAGTCTTGTATTTTTACTTTGAAAATTTTCCTTGAAACTTTAATAAAATTAATTTTCATAAATTTTAATAAAGTTTCAAGGATTTCCTTTTGTTTTTTTAAGCATAGTCGTAGTCATAATTAGAATCTACATTAAATATTTCTTTATCTATTAAATAATCTTCAACATTTTTATTTTCTGCCTTTTCAAATTCAACATCTACATCAACATAGTATTTCATTGTGACAGTAATATCCGTATGACCTAATATCTTTTTAAGAACTGCTGGAGCAATTTTTGCCTCTGCACATCGAGTTGCAAAAGTTCCTCTTAACATATGAGTGTGAATATCTGTCTTTTTTACGATTTTTCCTTTGGTATTTTCTTCTTCGTAAATCCCAATACCTAAATCTAATGCTATTCTTTTAAGGCTACTATTTATAGAATTTTCTACATACATGGTCTTATCTTCTTTACAAAATAATAAATGTTCTTTATTTTCAATTTTGTGTTCTAAAGCACCTTGGATAATTTGATAAATTATATTATTCATATTTAAAGTTCTTTGACCTTTATTTGTTTTTGTAGTATTTCCAATAATTGCTTTGCCATTATTGTCTTTTGTTTGAGTTCTTCTAATATATATTTTTCTATTTTCTAAATCTATATCTTTGTCATAATCTAATACTAGAGCTTCCCCTATTCTCATTCCTGTGCTTAATAATAGTAATAAAATATATTTGTATCGACATTCTTTATAACTTACAGTATTCAAATAATCAACCAATTTCTTTTGCTCTTCAACTGTTAATGATACTCTGTGATGACTCTTATATTCACTTTTTGGTTTCTCAACTCGATTGTATCCTTCCATAAAATTATCTGTTATGATATTTTCATATTTTGCTTGTCCAAATGCCATACATAATAGTTCATAATTTTGTTTTATTGTACTTTTTGAATAATTTTTTAAACTTTCTAAATATTTTACAACTTCATCTCTTGTAACTTTTGAAATAGGTTTATTAGTAAATTTCTCTTTTGATAGTTTTTTTATTGTATCAAATTTTCTCTTATGTGTTGCTTTAATTATCTTGCCTAATTTATAATCTTCTTCAATTTTATTTTTAACAAGATCAATTATTGTTTTATTACTTTTAGTTATTACTCTAAATTCTTGATTTTCTTCCATTTCAATTTGAAATGATAATGCCTTATTAAATGCTTCCTTCTCATTTTTTCCTACAAATGTTTTAGTAGTTCTTTTTCCTGTAATTGTGTCTCTACCTGTTGTTACTATTGCTTTTGGTGTTATAGAGAAATAAAAAAATTCACATTCTACATTGTTATCAATAACCTTTCCATTTTCAAATTTTGTTATTTGTCTATATTTACATTTATCTTTCATTTTGCAATGATTGCAAATTTCTTTGCTAGATAAACCTTTATTTTTAGAATTTTTAATTGTTTTTGTTAAATACGTTCCTACTGTAATTCCTTTTACTTTATTCATATTTTCGTTTTCCTTTCTTGTTAAATTTAAGGAAAACTCTTGATATATTTTGAATTTTTTTGTATAATTATATCAATACTATAGCAAGAGTTTTCTTGTATTCGATTTTAAATAGTAGTTTGAAGGTTTAAATGGTCCATATTTAAATCTTCTTTTTTATCTTTTGTTATTTTACTCATTTACTTCACTTAAAACTCTACGTGTACTTACGTATTCATTAAATGATTTCACAGCAACTTTAAAAGATTTTCCAACTTTGATACAAGGAAAATCAGAACGATGGAATAAATCTAAACATGTTTTATTTCCTATTCCTAATATTCTTCTTACATCTGCTGCCCAAATAAAATTTAATTTCGCTTTCCATAAGTTTTTTCTCCTTTCGTTTTTTTATTTATGATGATATTTTTGCTTAGCCCCTCATCACCTGGGAATTATTAGATGGTAATTTATATTACTCCACTGGATTTTCACCACTCCGACTCGGTCCGAGTTGCACCCTATACGATGAGTTAAGGCTATGCAAATGTCTCATTATATTGTATCTAACAACTGAAGTATTCAATTTTCAATGTATAATCTAAAGAATTTTTAGCAATTCTATTGACTTTTTAAAGTAATTATTGTAATCTATATATATCTACAAGTAATTACTTAACTTTATCAAATTATAATGTAATCTCTATAATTTGTCAAGAGATTACAATAAAATTTTTAAAATATTTTTAGGAGTGGAAAATGAAAGCTAATTTTTATATAGAAAGTGGGCGTTTTTGCCTTGCTTTTGACAGATACGTAATTGAAGAAATAAACGGAAAAAGATATATTTTACCAGAAAAAGGATCAAAAAGTCATGCTGCAACCTTTTCTGA
>CANQFE010000098.1 GCA_947598285.1 uncultured Bacilli bacterium | reverse complement strand
ATAGGAAAACAAGAAAAAAGGAAGAAAACTTTATTGTGTCATTTGACCAAGAAAACGTGGTTTAGTCATATTGCTGTAGAAGTTCCTGGTGAAGAAACTTCAAACGAGTGGTTAGAGCCAGTTACTGATGATGAATACAATAAATTAGATCATTAGAAAAATATAAATTTTTACAAACAGACCAATTATAGGGTTTGTTTTTTTCTATTATAAAAATATTCAAAAATCATTTGCAAACATTTGTTCCTGTTATATGATGTTATTAATCAGGAGGATTTGTATGAATCAAGATAAAATGCATTTAATAAACAAAATATTTAATATGAAAAGGAAAAAATAGAAAAAAAATAGCTTATTCTATGGTGAAGAAAAAAAGTTACCAATTAAGATAACTTTTTTTCAATAAAGGAAACACATTCATAGATAATGAAAGATAGAATAATTAAAATTAGAATTCCACTCATAACTAAATTTAAATTAAATACTTGTGTACCATAAATAATTAAATAGCCAATTCCTTTTTTACTTACTAAAAATTCTCCCATGATTACACCGATTAAAGTCATGGATATATTAATTTTTAAAGAAGAAATAATTGTTCTTTTTGATTCAGGTAAAATTAAATATTTTAAAATTTGGGCTTTTGTCGCGCCGAAAGAATGTAAAAGTTTTAGTTTCATCGGATCTACTCCTAAAAAACCATTGTAAATATTCATAATACTGACGATTAAATTAATCAGTAAAGCCATGACAATAATAGATTTCATGTTTGCACCAGTCCATATAATAATAATTGGCCCTAAGGCAACTTTGGGTAAGCTATTTAGCATTGTTAAAAAAGGATCAATTATTTTGGCAAATATGGGAAACTCATATAGTAAAATCGCGATCGCTAGACCTGCTGTAATTCCTATACTAAAAGCAATTATAATTTCATAGAGGGTAGTAAAAATATGTCCCCAGAGTTCTTTAGTAATTATTAAATTTTGAATGGTTTTAAAAATTTTTGACGGACTTGAAAAGATAAATGGATTGATGATTTTATATTTTGTTAATTCTTCCCATAAAAGAAAAAAGAAAATTATGATAGCAATTTGAGTTAAGAAAATAATTCTTTTCGTTCTTTTCTTTTTCTTTATGATTTGTTTGGCGTTTTCAGACATTGATATCTAAATCCTTCCATATATCATTATAGTATTCTGAGAACTCTTTTGCTTTTCTATTTTCAATTGGTGTTGATGAGTTGGTAAGATGTATTGTATAGATTTTTTTTACATAACAAGGTCTTTTGGATAATACAACGACTTGATCAGACATAGAGATTGCTTCAGCAATATCGTGAGTTACCATGATGGTAGTGATTTTTTCTAAGCGAATGATTTGATAAACATCATCACTTACTGCTAATCGAGATTGATAGTCTAAAGCAGAAAAAGGTTCATCTAATAAAAGAATATCCGGTTTTATGGCCAGTGTTCTAATTAAAGCAACTCTTTGAGTGCAGTGAAGACACTTTTTTATTTTTCCCTTTATTTATAAGGGTTTGCGTGTGGTCTGATACAGACCTATTTTTTAACTATTTAGAATAATTTTTTTTAAAAGTTTAACTTATAAGTTTACTTGAGTTTTTTGGAACTTTATTAAATCCTTATTTTATAAGGGTTTGCAAGGTGTGTTCTAACACAACCTATATTTTTTCATTTTTTAGTTATTGTTTTAGGTTGTTGTAAAATTTGCAACAACTGAAATTTAATTATTTATTTTCAATTTGTTTGGTTTCATCTTTGTATTGGTAGTTAAGTGCATTTTTATTTGATATTGCTGATTTTTTAGTTGCTTGTTCGTATGAAATTCTCGCATCATTAGCAACTTGTCCACCTCGTGCAGCAACTTTCATATTTTCACTAAATCCTTGTGGATGTTCAGTTGTTGCTATATCACGAGTAGCAACTTCTCCTAAATCAGTTAGGATAACTTCTATATCAGTCATATTATCTCTCAAACTTTCTTTTCTTATGCCTTTATATGCTTTATATTCTGATGCTTTCATACCAGACCAACCTTTATATATTTCATTAGTAAGCATAGCATATTCAACAGGTTTTTCAATGCCACCATCTTTCCATATATCAGTTAGTTTAAATCTATCAACAATTCCGTTTAGTCTTTTTTTAATCCATTCATCACTGTAACCTAATCTTCTATAATAATTAACAGCTCTATTAATGGCAATTTCTGGATCGAATACTTCATCAATTCTTTCACTACCTAAATTAGCAAGCCAGACCTTAAACGGCTCTGCTTTTGGCGAAGGAACTGATTCAATTAGTCTTAAAATTCCTTTGGTATCTAAAACATCTGTTAAATAACTTTTTCCATCTTTTTGAGATTTTAATTTCAGTTGTCCCAATTTTGAGGACAACTGACTTCCCTCAGTATCTAATTTTGTTTTTAAAGCATTCCAATATTTTCTTGGTCTAGGGCTTTCTGTTAATACACTAATAACATCAACGACACTAAAATAATAATCTTCTTTTTCGCTATCCCAAACACTTCTTATTTCTTTGCCCTCAAATA
>CANQFE010000097.1 GCA_947598285.1 uncultured Bacilli bacterium | reverse complement strand
ATCTATAAGTAAAACATTTAAAATAATATTAATTGTTATTATTTCTGTTTGTGTATGTATTATGCTAAGTAATTATAGAAATGAAATAATTGATGAAGAATACATAAAAGAAAATGAAATGGTTAATAATAAAAGCCTTATTGGATTATCCGAAGAAGGAGTTATTGCGTTATTAGGAGAACCAGCAAACAAATATACTTATCAATTATCTGGAAAGAATTATATAAAGTATAATTATAGTGCAGGAACAATACGTGAAGAATGGCTTTGGGGAGAGTGTTATAGTACAAAATATTATGTATTAGATATTACATTTGATGAAAATAGTATAGTAAAAAGTGCATGTATAAAAGAAAGTCCTTGAAAAATTTAAAGATAAATTACAAGTTTATGTTAAAATTGAAAAAATCAGGGAAATATGTTATACTATATATATAGTAAAAAGGCAAAGTAAGCGAAAGCTTATGACGCAAAGCCATAGATCTAAAAGTTCCAAAAGAACTTATGATAGCTGGGTTGCACATAAGATAAGGAGGGATTTTTATGAATACGAAAAGAATTTTAAAAATAGTAGCTATTATAGTTATTGTAATAGTAATACTATTAATAACATATTTTATAATTATGCACTTTAATGGATTTTTAAATAAAAATGATGTAATGAATAGAGCAGAAGTTATAGAATTACTAGAAAAAGGAAAAGAATATCCAAATTATTATTATTCTTCAAGCGATAAACTTATTATATTTTTTACAATAGATAAGAATAAAACAGAATATTATATAAAAGATAATATAGTTAAGTGTGTAAATAATGATGAGTTATTGAGTTGGAAAGACTACAATAATAATGAAGTTATAGAAATATGGTCAAGAGATAATGGACAAAAATATGCTAGCATAAATACTTTAGAAAAAGATGATGAAAATATTAGTAGCCAAATGGGATATGATTATTCTTTAATTTCAGAGGAAGAAACATTTAATACAGATTTTGAGTATATGGGTAGTAGAGAATATGAGGGAAGAAATGTTATACTTGTTAAAGTATGGAATAAAGATAATTTAAAAATAAACTCAACTATATTCTATATTGATAAAGATACTGGATTAATTATGAGAAGAATAGATTATACAATGATGGGATTTATAAAAGTAGATTCTAATAGAAATGTTAAATTTGACAGTGTAACGGATAATGATGTTCAAAGACCAAATTTAGATGGTTATGAAATATTGGAAAGTAAGTAGTTTATTACTATGTTGGAAATTTTAGCATTTCTAGTAAAATAGGTCTAATAATGTGCTTGTCGCTATCCCCTTTGGCGAGTTATAAATGAAAGAGTGAATAAATTTTTTAAGGGGCTTACCAGAAATGGTAGGCTCTTAATATTATAAAGAGTAACAAATGTTATAATTTTTTGTATTATAGAAGTTTATTTTAGTTAGATAAATAGTAATTTTGCGGAGGAGTGAAAATGTTAATAATAGATATTTGGATTTTTGGTACTTTGTTCTTGCCATATATAATAGGTGCTATATTATCTGCTATAATAATATGGGTAATAAGAAAAAAAATAGTTAAAAAAGACAAAGAATTTAAAATTTTAATATATGCAATTATCATAATATTTTGTGTATTAGTATCTAGAAATTTAGGATATTCAGTTATGGGTTATTTAAGTGAAAAACCTGATAAAGTCTATACAAAAATGAAAGAAATTAATGATAGTGAAAGACTTATAGGATTATCAAAAGATGAAGTAGTTACATTATTAGGTGAGCCACTAGATAGCTTTTCTAATAATAATAGGTATGTATACGATGCAGGAACAACAACTAATTACTTTTTTTTCGGTGAAAGAGATTTTTATGACTTATTCGTAATGTTTGATGAAAATGATAAAGTAGAATCTACCAAAATAGACTTTCGTCCTGGAGGATAAACACAAATTACAATTTATGTAAATTAAACCAATAGTGAGTTATGGAGGAAGAAATGAGAAGAATAATTGATAGTATTATAGTATGTATTAGCATATTATTAATTGGATTTGTAATTATATTTAGCTTATTACCTAATTTTGTATTAAATGTAACAGTAACATTGGGTGGATTTGCAATTCCTATATTTTTAATTATTGCTACAATGATAGTAGAAATAAAGAAATCAAAAGACATACAAGAAAAAAATCAAATTAGAAATTTTTGGCTAAAAATATTATTTATAATATATTTGTTATTACTAATTACAATATTATTCTTGAAAAATGAGTATAGAATGGGAGGATTTGAAGATATTAATACATTTTCAAATGAACATTTTGAAACAATTAACATTATACCATTTGCCACAATAATTGGTTACATTAGTGGTTTATTATTTGAAGATATTAATATAAATATAGTGGTAATTAATTTAGCAACCAATTTGCTTTTATTTGCTCCAATGGGATTTTTTATTCCAATTTTATTTGATAAAAAGGTAAAGAACATAAAGCAATTTGGAATGGTTATGGTTTTAATTACAATACTTGTTGAAATATTACAATTTATAACTTATAGTGGTTCAACTGACATTGATGATATTATATTAAATACAACAGGAGCAATTATAATATATATGTTAATGAAAACAAAATTTGTAAAAAAATTATT
>CANQFE010000096.1 GCA_947598285.1 uncultured Bacilli bacterium | reverse complement strand
ATATTGATTACAAAAAAAGTGATAAACAATTAGTACATGAAAATTATTTGTGTACCTGGATAGGAAAACCAAAAAAATAAAGGAGAGTTAATATGAAATCTAAAATTATTGTTAGGAAAAATATGACTCTTACTAATGAAAAAATTAAAAATATGTGTAGATTAAATTATGAAGATAATGACTTCTTTTTTACAACACAAAACGGAAAATGTGTTATTATAGACAAATCAAAGTTAATTATCAATGTTGAAGGAAATGATGATAACAATATTCAAGAATTTCAGAAATACCTTCAAAATGTTATGAAGAAAAGAAAAGATAAAATTATCTTAACAACTTTATCACCAGATACTCATAGGACTTCAGAAGAAAATTTAGGATTATCTTATTTAACTGCTGCTTTAAGAAGAAATGGATATAATATTGAGATAATTGATGGATGGCTTGGAGACTTAAGTGATGAAGAGGTATTAAAAAGAATTTTAAATGATAAAGAAGTAGCAATTGTTGGTATCTCATGCTATATGTCAAACAATGATAAATCAATAGAATTAGCAAAAATGATAAGAAAAACTAGACCAAAAATAAAATTAATGTGTGGTGGTTTTGGACCTTCATTTAATCCTCAAAAATTTGTAAAAGATGGTGTGTTTGATATTGCAATGATTGGAGAGGGAGAAAAAACAATAGTTGAAGTATCTGATTATTTTACAGGAAATTCAGACAGAAAAATTGAAGAAATAAAAGGTATAGCTTTTGAGAAAGATGGAGGAATAGTAAAAACAGAAAAAAGAGATTTAATAT
Source organism: uncultured Bacilli bacterium (assembly GCA_947598285.1). Classification (GTDB taxonomy): domain Bacteria; phylum Bacillota_I; class Bacilli_A; order RF39; family UBA660; genus Ventrenecus. The sequence goes on along the minus strand of CANQFE010000096.1, from coordinate 1,964 downwards.
CTAATTTAGATGTTATACCATTTCCAGCAAGAGATACTATGAGTATGGCAAAAGATAGAAAATCTACAGTAAATATTTTAACGGCAAGAGGTTGCATGGGAAATTGCCTGTTTTGTTCAGTTAATGCGTTTAATAAACTATCTAACGGAAACAAATGGAGAGGAAGAAGCATTGATAGTATTGTAGATGAATTAGAACAACTTCAAAGTATGGGTGTTAAATATATTAAAGTTATAGATGATAGCTTTTTAGAATATGAAAGAGATGAACACTGGGCAAAAGAATTTAGTGAAAAAATAAAAGCAAGAGGAATTGATGTTTCACTAAGAGGATCTTTAAAAGCTGATCAAGTTGAAGATGAGAAAATAAAATATTTAAAAGAAGCTGGATTTCATTCATTTGCTTGTGGAATTGAAAATGGCTCTAATACTGCATTAAAAAGAATGAATAAAAGTGCTAATTTAGAAGCAAATAAAAAGGCATTAGATATATTAAAAAAATATGGAATATATGTCCAAGCAGGATATATATTATTTGATGATAATACAACATTTGAGGAACTAAAAGAAAATTATGATTTTTTAAGAGAATATGATTGGATTATTACAAAAGGAATTTTCTCAGAAATGTTTGCAGCAGATGGTACGTTATATACAGAAAAATTAAAGAAAGAAGATAAGATTGTCAAAAATGATGTATATGATAATAATAAATATGAAATTGTAGATCCAAAAGTAAAATTGACTTATAATGCTTTAAAAAAATGGCATAAATCACACATGAAGTTATATGATATGATTATTGATCCTATTTCATCGCCAAAAGCTATAGATTCAATAGGAGAGAAATCATTTTATGATTTATATTATCAATTAAAATTAAAAGATTTAGATTTTATGAAAATGGTTCTAGATAATGTAGAGAAAGGAATTATAGAAGAAGAACTTAATGAAAAAGTTATGGCTCAAATCGCAAGTAATTCTGACTTTTATGATTCTATAAATAAAAGTGGACAAGCCTTATGTGAGAAGTATAATCTGAATTATGATGGTAAAGAAAATCCGTTTATAAGATAGGGGGAATATATATGGCAATTATGAATGTAACTAAAAATGTAAAAAATCAATTTTCAAATGATAAAAATTTAGCAATGAGAATTAATTTTTATAAGAAATATACAACTAATAAATATAAATTTGCAGATTGGTTGTTTGATAAATATGTTTTTAAAGAAAATATGAAAATATTAGAATTAGGATGTGGGAACGGAAGTCATTGGGAAAACAAAATTGAAACATTACCAAATGGTTGTAGTTTAGTATTATCAGATTTTTCAGAGGGCATGCTAGATTTAGTTAGGGAAAAATTTTCTAAAAAAGAAAATGTTTCAATAAAGAAAATTGACATACAAGAAATTCCGTTTGAAGATGAAACTTTTGATATTGTAATTGCAAATCATATGTTATTTCATGTACCAGATTTAAACAAAGCATTGCTAGAAGTAAAAAGAGTTTTAAAGGATAATGGAGTATTTTATTCTGCAACAGATGGAAATGGAGGAATGAGACCATTTTTGCATAATGCAATAATAAAATTTGAGCCAACTTCAACTGCTTTTACAGAACAGTTACCTTTTAATCTTCAAAATGGTAACAACATTTTAAGTAAATACTTTAAAGATGTACAAAGATTTGATTATGAAAATATACTTGCAATTACAAATACACAAGATTTAATAGAATGGTTAAAGTCAACAAAATCTATTTCAGGTTATTCAGATGAAAGTCTATTAAATTTATATAATTATTTTGAAGATATAAGAATTAAAGAGGGTGCTATAAATATCCCAAGAGAAACAGGTGTATTTATAAGTATTAAATAAGATGAAAAAGAGGTTTTTTATATGGAATTTGAAAATTATGAAAGAGAACTTAAATATTTAATAAAGGAGAATAAGAAATATA
>CANQFE010000095.1 GCA_947598285.1 uncultured Bacilli bacterium | reverse complement strand
GCTATAAATAACGGATATCGTTTACCAGATTATATAGTATCATCTGCATATGTAAACTTAAATCAAGAAAAAATGAGTAAATCCAAAGGTAATTTGATTACTGTTAATGAATTATTAGAAGTGTTTGATAGTGATACATTAAGATTCTATTTTTCATTTAAGGGACCTGAAACAAATGACATGAATTGTTCTATCGAAGATATCATGCAAACACATAATAAATTTTTAGTAGGTATGTTAGGAAATTTTGTTAATAGAAATCTGTCATTTATTAACAAAAAATTTGATGGTGTAATTAAAGAAGCGGAGATTGATTCATCAATTAAGGAATTAACTCAAAAAAGTTTAAGATTAATTGGCGATTATTTTGAAAAAGGAGAAATAAGAAACGCTGTGAATCAAATCATAGAATATGTCAATTGTGCTAATAAATATTATGATAGTAAGCAACCTTGGATTCAAGTCAAAGAAAATATTTCGGAATTTAATAAGACTACCTATACCTGTACATATATGATTGCAAATATAGCAAATATGATTGCTCCGATATTGCCTAATGCTTCGCTAAAAATAAAAGAAATGCTAGGATTACCAAAATTTAAATGGGAAGAAGAAATTATATCAGGAGATTATAAAATAGAAAATTTACAGATTATTTATAATAGAATCGAAGAAAAAAAACCAATGATATAGAGATGTCTAATACAAAATTAAAGGGAAAAAGTAGATAATTGATAGTTTTAAAGAAGATATAGGAAAATAAAATAATAATGTTTTGGAGAATTCAAATTGTTTATATATAAAAAAAAAAGAAAGTTTAAATAAGACAAACTTTCTTTTTTCACCGAAAATATTAAAAATCATATTCTATATTAGGTGATAAACATGGATGAAAGAACAACAAAAAAGATTGTAATTGATGCTGGACATGGGGGAATAGGTTTGTACCCAAAAATCAAATGACTATAAGTGGCTAGTAATACAAAAGTTAAGATGCTTGATAAAAATTTTTAAAATGGATATAATATAATTAATGTTACAAATGTTAAAGTGAATGGAGTAAAAAGTGAAAAAATGAATTTATATTGGCCTATATATAAAAATTTAGAAAAAGAAGTAATAGATATTTCAAATAATATACATTTTGATGATAGTCAAACTAAAGTTTATTCTATGAAAATTGCTGATTTAATTGTAAGGTGTGCTATAGAAATAGAATCTATATCTAAAAATTTGTATCAGCAACTTGGAGGAAATATGGAACCTAAAAATGATTTGGGAAATTCGAGAGATATATATTTTGATACCGACTGCATTCAATTACTGGAGAATAAATGGAATATCTGCAAAAAAGAGATACAGATATCTGCATCTAACTTTTATTTTGAAAAACTTGAGAACACTATTTTAACTCCTTTAAAAAAATGTAATGAGCGTAGCAAGGGTAGATGGAAAAAAGCTTATCAAAATATTAAACATGATAGAATTCATAATTTGAAAGATGGAAATATTGAAAATCTATTAAATGCTTTAGGCGCTCTATACATTCTTAATTTATATTATAAAGATGAAAATTTTTTCACAAATGAAAAAAATTGTAATATTATTTTTGATAATCGAGTTGGTTCAGAAATATTTTCAGTTTTTGTAGCACACGCGGAGAAGATTTCTGTTGGTAATAATTTAAGCGATGATGATATTGATCAAAGTGTAAAAAATGAATTAGAACGTTCTATTTACATACAAAAATATAAAGAGGAATCAATAAGATTTATGCATAAAGAAGTAGTTTCTAACAATTCAAAATTTCTTGATAAACTTTTAAACTCTAATGAAGTTATTGATTATTTACAAAAAAATGAAATTTCGCCTGGAATGAATCCCTTTGATTTGGCTAGAAAAGCTGGTGGTGACCAACTATTCAAAGAATTATTATCAGTATCACATTTTAATATTAGACCATCGCAATTATATCATGAAATAATATTAAATAAGTCTGAAAAAATTTATCCTGATTTAAAGCCAAATGATTTATAGCTTTATTAAAAATTAGAATATTATTAATTATAATTTATAAAAAAGGTTTAATATTAAAATAGTAATTAGGTTTTTAACATAAATGTAATACATTAAAACCTATATGAAATAAGGCTTCGTGGACATATAGGTGTACCAAAATGTACACTTTTTTGTCATTTTTGCAAGTGCGAAAAGCGTTTTTTGCACCACTAAAAGTACAAGAAAAACCTTATAAAATAAGGGTTTTGCTTGTCAATTGGTGCAAACCCATATCCTGTTGAAAAAATTAAGTAAAAAAATATAAGAAAAAAGGGACTTTTAAGCCCAAAATATAACGTGAAATGGTTCTTTTTATTTAATAGAATACTTAGATTTATCAAATTTTTCTAAATTGGGTTTTATTAATGAGATTAATTCTTTTAAATTTTCCAAAATTTCTTCATTTGAGATTTCTTTTTTTTCTAATTTGGCATACTCGATTCTTTCAATCAAATCAGCAAGTTCACCCTTGATTGTAAAACTAACTTTTCTTCTTTCTTCTATATATTCTAAAACATCAAAATAAAAACTTTTGTAACTTTCTATTTGACTTTGATAGTCCTTTGTAGCTTTTAATTGTTTTCCCCAATCTATAGCTATTTTGTTATAACCTGCAAGTTTCATTAAATCAACCATACTCAAATTTAATACTTCTGAAATACCTTTTAAATATAAAATATTTGGTTTTAGTCTTTTTCCTGATTCAATTCTTGAAATTTCGGCATAAT
>CANQFE010000094.1 GCA_947598285.1 uncultured Bacilli bacterium | reverse complement strand
CAAAAAGCTCTTAATTCCTTATAAACAAAGGGATTGAGAGCTTTTGCTTTTTTAAAACTGTCAAAGTCAGGATTATAGCATAGCTTTTCTTTTTGGAACCATTAAATTTTTTTTAAAAGAACCACGTTTTCAACATGATAGGTATTTGGAAACATATCAAAAGGAGTTATCTCTTCTACTCTATAATCTTCTTTTAAAATATTTAAATCTCTTATCAATGTCATGGGATCACAGGCTACATAAACGATTTTTGAAGGATGAATTTGTAAAATAGTTTGTAGAGTTTGATGATTTAGTCCTGACCTTGGTGGATCGATAATAATACCTGTAATTTTTTCTTTTAATTTATTAGCTTCTATGCCTGCATCCCCACAAAGGAATTCTATGTTTGGAATATGATTGATACGAGCATTTTCTATAGCATCTTCAATTGCCTGTTTATTTTTTTCAATCCCAATTACTTTTTTAGCTTCTCTACTTACAAAGATACCAATTGTTCCAGTTCCACAATATAAATCTAAAAGGATATCTTCTTTGGAAGGAGATAAATATTCTTTTACTTTTTGATAGAGTAGAGGAGTAACAGAGTCATTTACTTGGAAAAAAGACTCTAGCGAAACAGCAAATTGAAAATCACCAATCGTGTGCATAATTTTTTTGTTTGGATGAAAAGTAATCTCTTTCTGATTACTCCTTACGATGAGTTTTCCTTGATTTGTAGGTAAAGTAGGAATGCTTTGATTTATTTTTTCATCTAAGAGCAAACAGTTTTGGATAGGAATAAAATGATTGCTTTCTCCTTCAAAGTATCCTAACTGATGATTTTGATTTTGAAAAGTCACTTTATTTCGATAGTGAAACCTGTTTGGACTAGCGACAATTTTATTTAGTTTTACGGAATCTAAATGATATCGATCAAGGATATTTTTCATTTTTTCTTGTTTATATTGCAATTGTTTGGAATAGGGAAGATGGAGTAGTTGACACCCTCCACAGCGTGGAAAATAAGGGCATAAATTTTTCACTCGTTCTTCACTTTCTTTGTAAAAAGAAGTTACTTTTGCTTCGTCATATTTTTTCTTCTCTTTGACAAGTTCTATTTCTACGATTTCACCGGGAATGGTATTGGGAATGAAAACGATTTTCTGATTCCTTTTAGCAATTCCTCTTCCTAAATGGTCTAAATTTTCAATACAAACCCTTTCCATACAAACACCTCATAGGTATTATATCATAGGTTTTATTTATTATATATGAGTTTTAAAAAGTTATAGCTAATCGTACTAATTTCTTCATTTCCTTTCATAATTTCAGATTTTAAACTTTTCTTCATTAGAGTTTGATCATTTTCTTTATGATTAAAGCATTCAAAATATAAATAGGTGAGTTCTTCCTCCTCCATATATTCTAATTTTTTTAATAGAAATGATTGTCTTTCTAACTCTTGTCTAGTGATTAATGGAATTTTTCTTTTTTTCAATTCTTTTAATTCAATCGTTAAAAAGTCTACTTTGCGAATACTTTTTAAGATAGTACTTTCTTCTTCTAATAATAAGGAAGATTTTTTGATAATCTTTCCATTGTTATCTAGTAAAACAGCAATGATATCTTGGTTGTTTGTAAATAGACAAGCCGATATTTTCTTTTTACTTTTAAACAGTTCAGTCTTATTTTTTAGAAGTTCGAAGGTATTTGGATCTAACTGAGTTTCATGAATCATTAGTTTTTGAAATAAGGACTCTTCGATTTGAAAAATAGGAATCTTTTTTATCCTCATAATTTCATCTTTTTTATTCCACTCGTAAAAATCATAACAAATGGTTTGAAAATTAACATAAATATCATAAACAAAGGTCATTTTATTCCTCCTAGAGATAGGTAACTGATAAGTAAGAAAATGCCAATAGGAAAACACCAACACAAAAAATTTCTACTAATAGCTTGGATGTAATCAAAAAAATTATACCCGATTACTAGTAAATTTAAATAACAAACGATTACACAAAAACCTATAGCTGTAAGAAAAATACTAAGCCATAAAATGAAATTTCTAAGAAGCACATTCTCACCTAATTTATTTTATTACCATTTTCTTTTTTTATTTATTAATTTCAAAAAATGGGATATAATGTACTAGGTGGTAAAATGAACATAATAGATTTACTAAAATATATATTTCTAGGTTTTATTCAAGGATTTACGGAAACAATTCCTGTTTCTTCTAGTGGACATTTGATGATTGTCAAAAAATTAGTGCATTTAGAAATCGATTTTGATACTTTGGCAATTATTACGAATTTTGGAAGTCTAATAGCTATTCTTTTTCTTTTTCGAAAAGATATTATCCAATTAATCAAGAGCTTTTTTGGATATTTAACGACTAAGAAGAAAGAATATAAAGATGACTACAAATATTGTTGGTTAATTGTTTTGGGATGTATTCCAGCCGGTTTAGCGGGACTTGTGATTAAAAAATTAGATTTGTTTGCGAAAATCGAAAATAACATTAAAATAGTTGGGATTTCTCTTTTAGTTACAGCCTTTTTATTGTTTTTAGTAAGAAAAATAAAAGGGAAAAAGAACGATTCTCAATTGACTTATAAAAATGCTTTGATGGTTGGTTTGTTTCAAATATTAGGACTTTTTCCTGGCATTAGTAGAAGTGGCTCAACCATTGTTGGGGGAATGACACAGGATATGAAGCGGGATACAGCTTTTAAGTATTCCTTTATGTTATATATTCCTATCAGTCTTGCCGCTATGGTATTAGAAGTAAAAGATATTATTGGTACTTCTATAGATACAGTAACATGGCTTTACTATGGAATTGCTATGTTAGTAGCAGCAGTGGTTACCTTTTTGGTGACAAAATGGTTTCGGCATATTGTAAATCATGGAAAGCTAATTTATTTTACCATGTATTGTGCGGTTGTTGGAACTCTTGTAATTTGTTTTTTAAATTAAAAAAAGTTTGATTATTCAAACTTTCAGACTGTTGACAAAAGAAATTTTGAAAACAGTCTTTTATTATTCATAAAAATTTAGTATAATTAAATTGCGA
>CANQFE010000093.1 GCA_947598285.1 uncultured Bacilli bacterium | reverse complement strand
ATTATAAAGCATTTTTAGGTTACTAACCATTTTTTTATGGTCTTTTCCCAAAATCTCCCGACTTTGGAAACACGACCGTGCATATTTAAAAACTTGTAATTAAAAATAGAACTTGCTATAATAGTATTATAAAAAACAAGGAGGAAAAAACAAATGAAAAAAATAGGAAAAATATTAATATTAGGAACTTGCACTCTTTTCTTATGTGGTTGTGGAGAAATTCCAAAGCTTAGTAATGGAAGCGATGCAGTCGTAGTATTTAATGAAGAATTAGAAGGGATTTCAGCAGATGAACTTTATGCGAAAATGAAAGAAAGTTATGCACTAGATTCATTAATCACCATAATGGATACTAAAATTTTAGAAAAAGAATATCCCGATGACTTAGAAAGTGCTAAAAAGTCTGCTCAAAGTACTGTGGACTCAATGGTCAATACTTGGGGAAAAGATTATATTGAATCATATTTTGGATCAACAAGCAATTACCAAAACTATGTTTATTTAAACACATTACAACAAAAAGCAATATTAGATTATGCTAAAAAACTAGTTACTGAAAAAGAAATTAGTTCTTACTATGAAAAAAATATTTATGGAGACGTCACTGTAAGTCACATTTTGATTCAAACTGGCGTAACAGAAGATACATCAGCAGATGAAAAAACAAAATTAGAAACAGAAGCGAAAAACAAAATCAATAAGATTATTGAAGAATTAAATAAAGCCGAAGATAAACAAGCTCGTTTCAAAGAATTAGCAAAAGAATATTCAGATGATGATACAACGAAAGAAAATGGTGGAAGCTTAGGTGCGATAAACACTGGAACATTATCAAGTTCTTATGATGAAATATTAAAATCTGCTCGAGAATTAAAAGATGGTGAATATTCAAAATCACTTATTACGACGGAATTAGGCTACCATGTCATCTATCGTGAATCTTCCAAGGAAAAACCAAGTTTAGATGAGAAAAAAGATGAAATAACAGAAACTATTGCAACCGATAAAATAAATGATGATGGCACAATAAGTATCACGGCAATGGATGAATTAAGAAAAAAATATGGTATGGATTTCAAAGATAGTGAAATAAAAGAACAATATTCAAATTATATTGCTAATCTAATATCTAATGCCAAAAATGCTTCAACAAATGAATAAAAAAGAAAAAGGTTATGAAACAGAATCAATTTCCTCTTTGGAAAAACCGAGACTGTATAACCTTTTTTTTATTTGCCAATTTAACTCTTTCCCACTATATTTTCGACTTAATCTTTTATTTAATTTATCATATTCCTTTTGAATAAGATTCGGATCTTTAGGAACAGCGACTGTAGCAAGAAAAGATGCAAATTGACTTCTTAAATACCCATTTGATAAAAGATACTGTTCTAATTTTTGCTTACATCTTTGAGGACTATCTGAATGATTGCTAGCTACCCTTTTTTTGATAATTTGTTTTATTTTTTCTTCCCAAACCAAAGGATCAATTTTCTCTAATTTTTCATTGATCTTGTCACTAGGTAATCCTAAATCTTCAAGTTTTTTTTGAATCTTTTTAGGTCCATCAAAAGAAAAAGCACAAGTATCATGAAGAAAAGAATCAAGATAACGATCTTCATCAAGATAATGAAGATCTTTTAATTTCCAAATAATTTTATTACGAACTTCTAATGGTTCGATTCCTTTATTGATTAAAAAAATTCGCACTTCTTTTTCACTACGCATCTTACGACTAATATATTTTAAGCATTGTGAAAAAATTCTAGAAAATTCAACTTCTTTTTTTAATTCATTATATTCATTTTTAGAAATATCTTTATGTAACAAAAGTTGATATTCAATTAAAAGATCATCTGTAACAGTCAAAGTTTCTCCTTCAAACACAATTTGATAAGTATTTTCTTTTCCTTTTTTTATCTTTAGTATCTTCATAATCAATCACAAACTCATTATAAAATGGGAACAATAAAAAAGCAAGAACTTAAATAATTTCATTTAATTTCTTGCCTAAACCTAGATAACAATCATTTATATTTATCGTTAAATATATTTGCCATTTAATATTATTTTTCAATTTTGTACTTTATATATTAGCATGATGCCATATTTAAATCATTATTAACCTAAAATTGTCAGCTTTCAAAAGTTTAACAAAGTAAAAATTTAAATTTTAAAGATATAGTAATAGACTTGTTTAGATTCATAAGATAAAACTCGAGAATACTTTCCAGAAACTTCTACTCCCCAACCATATTTTGAATAAGCATGGATAAAGGAAACTCCAACATTAGAAACAAATACCATATAATTTGTCTTATCTGCACTTTGCTTGTCAGCTTCTGATACGCTGCTTGATTTTTTAGGATAAGTATATCTGCTACTATAAGGCCACCAATAAGTTGGACTACACAATGCCTTTCCTGCTTCATTTTTATTTGCACGATTTCCAACACAAGTCATATATTTGACGATCATATTATAACTTTTATCGGGAGGATTACATCCACTGGAACTGGAGGTGAAACAAGGATCATAAGTATACTCACTTGTTCCAGTTTTTACATCAATATAATAGCACTGAGCATCATCACCTTGTCCATAAGTTTTACCTTCACCTTGGGCGAAATAACAAGGATAATCACCTAAAGAACTACTAAAGACAAATGCTTTTCCTCCATATAATGTTTTCAAATTTTGAGTAGCTGAACTATTAATATAATTGATTAAGTCTGATTCTTGAAGAGAACTGTTACTAAGAGTTGCATTTACATTTAATTTTTTACTAACATAATTTGTTTTTCCAGAAACAATCTCAGCTTGAGGACTTTGTTTCATAGTACTTTGAGCTTTTGTACTACTAGCAATGACCTCTTCCGTTACATGTGCACAGTCATACATAGCATTTCTAAATTGTTGATGTTCAATATACCCGGCAAATTTGCCATTGTTAATGACTTCAGTAAACTTCGTCTTATCGCAAGCTATACTCTTACTCCAATCATAATCATCAGGATTTTCTAATACTACTTGTACTACACTTGATTTGACTATTCCTGATGTGTTTCCTGCTTTATCTACTGCTTTTACTGCAAATGTATA
>CANQFE010000092.1 GCA_947598285.1 uncultured Bacilli bacterium | reverse complement strand
AACACTTCCAGTTGTAAATGCCATGTTGGTAACATTATTTTCATTTTTGTCTTCAAAATCATTTAGAAATTCATTTAAATCTGCTTCAACACTTTTACTTGAATTTATTTGATTATTTGAAGCATTATTATGGTTATTTTGAGTTAAATTTGAGTAATCAATAGAAAGAGTTGGGGCTTGAAGGGCTTTACTTGTAATTGTTTTTCCTGTATAAGATCCTACTACTGCCATTTGCTTCCCTTCTTTCTATGATTACTATATTCTATATTTAGTATAGCATATAAACTAAATTTTTAATTTAAAAAAAATTTATATGTTAACATATAAACTTTTAATTTTTTAGTATTCTATTATTATCTTGTTCAATTATTTTTTCTACTGAAGTATCACGATATCTTATCACTTTTGTTTCTATTTTTAATTTATTGGATATAGCTGATTCTATATATTGAAGAGCAAAATCTAATTCTTGTTCTCTTGCAAAATTTTTATCTGACCAGTCGACGTCTTGAAAGTCTTTAAAATCGTCAAAACGAACACCTATTACTAAGACATTAGATGGAGCGAAATAATTAGATGATTCATTTGGACCAAAATTGATATAAGTATTTGAGCTTTGATTTTCACTTATAACTTTGCCTAATGTCTTTTGAATAAATTTGCTGTTTTCTTCAGTCAATCTTGGGCCATATTTGTTAACTAAATCAATTAACTCTTCTTTTTCAGACTCTGTTAAATTTTCTATATATACATTATTTCTTATATATAAATATTTTAAATAGTCAGAGCTAAGATATTGATATAAATCCATTTCTTCCAATGAAACTGGATTAAAGTTGTTCTTGCTTTTAGCAAATATATTATCTAACTGATCTAATTGGCTATTTTTTATTAAGAATTGAATTAGCAAATTATAATAACTAACAACATAAAATAAATATTGATCTTTTTCGCTTGCTGTTAATTTATTAAAATAATTTTCGTTATTATTGGGAAATCTTGTTTTGTATACTTGTTCATCTATTTTTTTCATAACATCACCTATTCTAAACCTTTAACTATTCCCCAAGACATATTAAATCTGTTATTGTGAAAGTCATCATATTTTATTTTTAATTTTGTTCCCCAGCTGCTAACTATAATTCCATCTTCATCGTAGCCAGTCACATATATAGCATGTGCTCCTCCTTCTTTCCATGTTTCCGTTGTTACGTTAACAGTTCCATCCATATTCCAAAAAGTAAATTTATTATCTGGAGATGAATAAATTCCTAATCTTACTTCTTCACCATTTGCTAGGTTTGTTTTCAATTTATTTATAAAATCATCAACCACTGCTGCATCTTTACTATCATATTCCATTGCTTCATATCTTGTACCACCTGTATAACATAACAAAGCGTCACTATATGATAAATTTGGATCTTTTGAACTTAAAAAATTAGATATAACAGAATCTTCTGTGTGATAATAACCTGATATATTTACTTGTTTATTGAAATTAGGGTTAATTATGTTTAGTTTATCGTCAACAATAGAAAATAATTTTCCACCATTAGATTCTGTATTGGTAAACACATATAAGTCAGATAACAGTTCTGAGGAATTTAACACTTTTTGACCATCTCTTATTTTAAATAAATCATAACCAAATATTTCCTTAAATTTTTCAGGTTTATCAGCAAATGTATAAGCTATTATATTACAATATGCAGCATATGAGCAAGCACCTTTGCTATCAATATTACAAAGGAGATATTCTGCATCTTTTTGAGAAAGACCCATGTTAACATACTTAGTAACTAGCTGATCATAATCTTCAGTTTTTTCAATTGTAAATGAAGATAGGAATCTACTATATGCAGCATCATATGAATCTGATGACTCTTGTAGATACGAAATGATTGTTCTTTTGGCAAAGTCATTAATCGTTGGGGTAGTTTTAAGGTATTCGATATCACTTAAAATCTCAGCGTCTGGTTTTTCTGGAAATTTCTTTTTAAAGAAATCATATAATTCTTGTTCATCGCCAATCCAATCATTATTATTCCTATTATTTTTTAAAATTTTGGTACAAGCATTTTGATCTACTCCATATGTTCCTGTTGTTTTTTCGCCATTGGCACAATTTTCGTCAAAGAACGAAGTCCTACTAACTGCATCTACTTCGAGTCCTTTCATGACAGCTAGAGCTTCTTCTGTTGATGGGGCTTTATATCCTCCTAAGCCTAGTCTTACTCCATCTTCTAAGACATTTAAACCAAAGTTCTCTAAGAATCCTAGTCCTAATAGTGCTATATTTTCAGCATTTACTTCTTTTTCTCCGGTTATAAATCCTATTACATCATCAGCACTCATCATTGCTGAACTTACATAGTTTCCAGCATCTTTAAATGACCTTTCTAACCACGATTTGATAAATTCTGGTTTGGTGAAACTTTGAGCTAATTTCGTTGCTGTCTCTTTTAATCCTATTTCTCCTAGTGATTTACCAAATTCAGTTGCAAAGCTTGCTCCTAGTTTTCCATTTGCTGCCCAAGCTAAACCATTTAAGGCTCCGGTACCAAATATCATTAATTCGGTTAAGCCTGATGATTCTGGATTATTCTGATACATTGTTTCAGCTGAATTACCCATTCCAACCATGGCTCCACATACAAATGGAGCGGCTGCTCCTCCTGTTACTATTGTTACACCTGTTGCTATGGCTATTTCACCTATTTTTGTACTGACACTTCTTATTCCTTGAGCCGTTTTGCTATCATACTTCATGGCTGACGCTTCATTTATTGCTCGGCCTATTGATGTATTTTCATATAACGCTTTATTTGCTTCTCCTACCCAATCTGTTGCTATAAAATCGTGTTCATTGTCTTTAAAGTTCTCTCGCCAACTCATTACATCTTCTTTGGCGTCTTCACTAAATATTCCCGCTGTTTCTCCTACTAACCATGAGGCTCCTTCAACTACTTTGCCTCCTGTCCAGGCTAAACCATCTACTAATCCTTCTCCTATATCTGCTATTCCACTTATTACTGAGGTTGCTCCGACAGCAATTGTTGCTCCTGTTTCTTTTACACCATCCCATAGTTTTTCATACCAGGCTTTTTCTTCAGGTAACTCTGCTTCTTCTATGCCGAGACTTCCTTCAACACTTCCGGTTGTAAATGCCATGTTGGTAACATTATTTTCATTTTTGTCTTCAAAATCATTTAGAAATTCATTTAGATCTGCTTCAACACTTTTACTTGAACTTATTTGATTATTTGAAGCATTATTATGGTTATTTTGAGTTAGATTTGAGTAATCAATAGAAAGAGTTGGG
>CANQFE010000091.1 GCA_947598285.1 uncultured Bacilli bacterium | reverse complement strand
ATTAAGTTATCCAAACCTTTATAAAATCCAAACCTTTTTGATAAAAGCTTAAAATTTAAAGCTTTTTATCAATTAAAAGTTTGGATTTTATTTATGATATAATTATGTAAAGGAGGTGCTTAGATATGGATATAACCAATCTAAAAAACAATGGAAAAAAGCTAGTAATACATATGAAAAGCAATAATTATTCGAAAACGTATATTGATAAGATCCAGAATGAACTTAATCGATTAATAAAATATGGTAGTAATTATGATTCATATTTGGACTATTACGAGAATTACATAAGAAAAATTTCAATAGAAACAAACAGAAGACATCGTTTAGATTTACTTACAATTATTATGAATTTTGATATATATGGATTATTTCCTAATAGGCATAGAAATAAACACAAGATAATTGATAATTCAAATTATGCAAAACTTAATAGTGAATTTAAACAAATTATAGATAAGTATATTCAAATTTCACAAACTACTGGTAAAAAAGCTACTACAATCAAAAATGAAGCTAGAAATGCAACAGTATTTCTTATGTACTTACAAAATAAGAAAATTCACTGTATAGAAAATATAACAGAAGATAATGTATTAAGTTTCTTTATGAACAATAAAAACGAAATAATTTATAGTTGTTCATACAAAAAGAATATTCGAGCAGTATTTAATGCATGCGCACCACATATTATTGGCTGTAAAAGAATAATGGAATATTTGCCAAAAATGAAAGAAGTAAGAAAAAATATTCAATTTCTTACTAAAGATGAAGTTAAAAAAATAAAAACTGTTTTAGATGATAAAGATACCAATATAAGTTTAAGACATAAAGCTATAGTAACCATTCTATTATATACTGGCTTACGAAGTTGTGATATTGTTAATTTAAAATTGCAAAATATTGATTGGACTAATGAAACTATAAATATTACACAAACTAAAACAAATGTTGAATTGCAACTTCCTTTATTGCCAGTTGTAGGAAATGCATTATATGAATATTTAAAAGTCGAACGTCGATTAACTGATATGCCTTATTTATTTTTAAGATTAGACTGTAATTTCCCCATAACAAGAAGTACAGTAAAAATTGCTGTTTCAAAAATAATGGACGAGGCAAATATAAGAATGAAAAAAGGTGAACGTAGAGGAACTCATATTTTTAGATATAATTTAGCGACAACATTACTCGAAAATAATGTGCCACAACCAGTTATTACACAAACTTTAGGGCACACCTCTCCTGATTCATTAGAAGCATATCTTAAAGCAGATATTACTCATTTAAGACAATGTGCATTGAGTGTTGAACAATTTGCAAATGTGGAGGTGACCAAAAATGGTTAGATATAATTCCTTTATGAAGCCAATGATTGATAAATTTATAAAGTATCAAATTGCATCTCAATGTTGGAGTGAAAACCCTTTGGCAAGAAATTTAAAAACATTTGAAAACTATTGCGTAAAAAATTTTCCCAATCAAAATATACTAACTCAAGAAATGGTCGATTCATGGTGTAAACAGAGAACTACTGAAAAAAATAAATCTAATACAACAAGAATTCGTGTTGTTGTTTTATTTCTAAAATATACTAATTCTAGAGGATTAACAAATTTAAAAGTTCCTGAATTTCCTAAACCAGAAAAAATAACCTATATTCCACATTCATTTACTGAAGAAGAACTGAAGAATTTCTTTTATGCTTGTGATAATATAAAAATTAAAATGAAAAGAAAAGATGTTATTGCAAAACAAATTATGATTCCAGTATTTTTTAGATTACTTTATAGTACCGGAATTCGTACAATTGAAGCAAGATTATTAAAAAAAGAAGACATAGATTTTAAAAATGGAGTTATTAGCATAAAAAATTCAAAGGGATATAACCAACACTATGTAGCTTTACATGATTCTATGACAAAAATATTAGTTGATTATGATAAAAGAATTTCTAAAATATATCCAAATAGAATATACTTTTTTCCAAATAAAAATAATTTCCACCATAGGAAAGACTGGGTAAGTCAAAATTTTAAAGAAATGTGGAATAAATATAATACAACTTATGCCATCCCTTATGATTTGAGGCATAACTATGCAATAACTAATATTAATAAATGGACTAATCAAGATGTTAGCTTTACGACTAATCTATATTATTTAAGTAAAAGTATGGGACATACAACAACAGAAAGTACTAAGTATTATTATTCATTAACTCCCCGAATTTCTGATATTTTTATGAACCAAGTAAATAAAGGATTTGAAAATTTAATACCAGAGGTGAGTTATGATGAATAAAGAAAAAAATGAATCAAAAGAAATAATAAAATATATTACAGATTTTATAAGTAATTATATATATACTAAAACAGAAAGTTCGAATACATTGAAATCTTACAGAATTGCACTCCAATTGTATTTAGAATATCTTGAAGCTAATGGCATAAATATATTAAATATTAATTATGAATGCTTTAGTGTTTCAAATATTGAAAACTGGATGGAATGGCTAATAAATATTAGAAAAAGTAAACCTCAATCTGTAAATAATAGATTAGCATCATTGAAAATTTTTCTTAAATACCTTGGTAAAAAAGATATTTCATTATTACACATATATACACAAGCTTGTGGCATAACAAGGAAAAAAACAAAAAAGGTAAAAGTAAAGGGAATAAGTAAAGAAGCCCTAAGAAATCTATTTAGTGTAATAAATCAAACAACAAAAACAGGAAAAAGAGATATAACAATGTTTGTGCTTATGTATAATACTGCTATAAGAGTTAATGAAATGTTATCGTTAAGGTTAAAAGATATATATCTTGATGTAGGAAAACCATATATTGTAATAATCGGGAAGGGTAACAAATTAAGAAGTTTGTATTTATTACCGAAGACTGTAGAATACTTAAATAAATACATTTTGGAAACTCATAATATAGATTATAATGAAAACAATTATTTATTTTATTCAAAAATAAAAGGAAAAAAAGAAAAAATGACACAGCCAGCTGTAGAAAAACAATTGAAAAAATGGGCTAAAATAGCACATGAAAAATGCAAAGAAGTACCAGAAACATTACATCCACATCAATTACGCCATGCTGCTGCAAGTCATTGGTTAGAAGATGGAATGAATATTGTACAGATTTCATATCTTTTGGGTCATGAGCAATTGCAAACAACAATGATTTATCTTGAAATAACTACAGCTCAAAAAGCTCAAGCATTAGAAAAATTGGATACAACAAAAAATACAACAAAAAAATGGAAAAAAGATATACAGAAATTATCAGATTTATGCAAATAGACAAAAATAAAATCCAAACTTTTAATTGATAAAAAGCTTTAAATTTTAAGCTTTTATCAAAAATGTTTGGATTTTATAAAGGTTTAGATAACTTAAA
>CANQFE010000090.1 GCA_947598285.1 uncultured Bacilli bacterium | reverse complement strand
GTTTATTATAATATAAATTATTACAAAACTAACTTCTCTTATTTTTTTATATCGAGAATTTATTACTTTAATTAACAACTTCATAAAAAAGAAAAAGCAAGAGATTAAAAAGATTGAAAAATCAAAAGAAAAAAGATATAATGAAGATAATAGAAAGAAGGATACAAGATGAAAAGAAAAATGATAATAATAACAAGTATCCTCCTAACAAGCATAGTCGTCTTGGGGGGGGGGTTATTTAACTAAAGAGAGAAGAACCTTCCAAGATGAAAAAGCAAATACAATTTTAGCAATCTATAATGAGGATACTAGAATAGAAAGTATCCCAGAGAAAGATTCAAATTTATATTTTGATCGAGAAAAAAGTAAATGTAGTGATGGAACAAGAATTGAATGGGATAGTGAAACATGGAGTCCAGTGATAGAAAGAATACCAGAAAGTATTAATACAAGATTATCCTGTGAAATCCATTTTACAAAAGAATATCATGAAGGAATATTAAATGGAATGGATCCAGTAATAAAGGGAGACTTAACACCAGTCACCATAGATAATAATGGAACCGTAAGAAAAGCAGATTTAAACGAAGCATGGTATAGTTATTCCAACAAAGAATGGGCAAATAGTATCATATTACAAAATAGTTATGAAAGTTTAAATGCCTATGGGAATATTCATGGAGGAGCTACTTTATCTAATGATCATGTAACATTAGATGGGCAAGATGATTATATTAATTTAGGACTTGCAGGATATAACTTTGGAAATCAATTAACTCTAAGTGTTAGTTTTACTGTCAACGCTTTTTTAAATGATACAGTTCAAAATATCTTATCCAATACAGAAAGCGGAGGAGTAGGTATATACATAGCTAAAAATGGTGGAATCATTGATAATAAATATCATCTTATGGTTGAATTTGCTCAATCCGTTAGTTATGTCCATTTATGGGATGATGTAGAAATACTTTTAGGTCAAAAATACAATGTAATTTTAAAATTTGATCATGCTACGATACAATTATATATAAATGGAAAAATGGTAAAAAGCATCACTTCTGTAGAAGAATATAAAGCTTCAATAGCCCCTTTTTTATTAGGAGCAAATCCTCAAGTAGGGCCTGATAGTTTATTTACGTCAGGTCCTGCAAATATTAATGTATATCAAGCAGCAATCTTTAATCGGGCAATCAGTGAAGAAGAAATAGCCAAAATGACAGAAGATATCAAAATAACAAATAGTGAAGGTTTATTAAAATATGTTGATTTTACCAATAAAAAAGGAAATGAATATGAAGCCAAAGAAGTAATACCAGAAGATGTGATCGAAAGTTATTTTGTCTGGATCCCAAAGTATCGTTATCAATTATTTAATTTAGGTAATTATAAAGAAGTTATAAATTTAGGAAATATACCATCGAGTGCAAGTGTTCCTAATAATAATCAAGAAATCAAAATCAAATTTGGGGATTATAATACAGTAAATGGATATAAAGAATGTGAAACACCAACAACAAGTAATAATGGAAGTTGTAAAATAGGAGATTACATGACTCATCCAGCTTTTAAATCATTTGAAGGATCAACAGGATTCTGGGTAGGGAAATTTGAAACAGGATACTTGGGAGCAAATAGTAGAGTAACAGCTCAAGTAAATCAAGAAGAGACATCAAAAATCATCATTAAACCAAATGTTTATAGTTGGAGAAGTATCAATATATCGAATGCCTTTACGAATTCTCAAAAATATCAAAGTACACTGGATAGTCATATGATGAAGAACAGTGAATGGGGAGCAGTAGCTTATTTAACTAATTCAAGGTTTGGAAGATGTAATGGAGTAAGTTGTGAAGAAGCAAGAATCAATAATTTAACAAGTTATATTACAGGATCTGCGTCTAATTTTGAACCAACTTGTGGATATACAGAAACAAATGAAGAATGTAATCATTATGAGTCAATAAGTCAATTAGGAAAAGATGGAGAATATTCTTATAATTACTATAATTCAAAAAGTACAGTTGCAAGTACAACGGGAAATTATTATGGCATCTATGACATGGCAGGAGGGTCTTGGGAATATGTCATGGGAGTGATGAAAGGAAGCAGTACCACTTCATTACCAGCAAGTGGTAGAAATAAAGACAATAATTCAGGTTTTAAAGGACTTTATAGTTCTTGCAAAGAAAATGATGGAACTGATTCTAATTGTGGATCAAATACAGATGGAAAGAATTGGCCAGATGCAAAATATTATGATTTGTATGATTATAAAACAATAAATAATGATTATCAAAGAGGGCATTTAGGAGATGCGGCAAAAGAATTTGGCCCATTCTATTTAGTAGGTTGGCCAAAAAAAGATGGTACTTATCATTCAAGAATTGCAGGAAGTTACAATGCTGATTTAGCATCATCCTTTGTGTATTCTGACAATCCGTGGGTTATTCGTGGTGCTGCCTGTACAGATGGGGCAGGCGCAGGAGTTGGGGCTTTCGGTACTAACCATGGAAACGCGAGTGTCGATTATAGCTTTCGCGTTATTTTAACACCAATTATTTAAAAAAATAGATTTGCTTTCTTTTCAGAAATAGGATATACTAATTTTAATCGAAGGTGGTTTGTATATGGAAAGATTAGAACAAATTAAAAGTTTACTTTATCAGCAAGATTTTCATGAAGCTTTGCAATTGTGTGATGTAGAGTTAGAAAAAGTAAGTCATCTCAAAAAAATAAATCAAACTTTATTCTATTCTCTTTTGTCTCAAAAAATTGCTATTTTAATTGATTTGCAAAGATATGATGAGGCGTTACAAGTAAGTCATTTTGCAATAAGTCGTTTAAAATCTCGCCAAAAAGTTAGTCATAAACTTTATTTTCCGATTGTTTATCAAACAATTTCTATATTAATGAAATTACAAAAATATGATGAAGCTTTAGAATTATGTAATGAAGAAAGATGTCAAACTTCTTTACCTATTTTAACGTTAAAAGTGAGCATTTTAAAAGAACTAAAACAAACAAAAGAAGCTCTTAGAATATGTAATAAAAAAATTTGCCAAGATTATTCGCCCATTATTTCTTTAAAATCAAGTATTGAAAGTGAGAATCAAGAACAAAAAGATGTTTCTGTTTCTCAACAACAAACTTTTACACCTCTTATTAAAGATGTTTTTGCTGTTTACATTTCTGAAATTCAAAAATATTTATATTGTGAAATGCAAAAGAAAGAAAATAAAGATGCTATTTTAGCTTGGGATCGATTTGAAGATATCATTTTAAAGAGAATTGATGATTTAAAGGCAGTTCATTTTATTATTCAATTTCTTAATAAAGTTGAAAAAGCAAATGCTCATGATATAGTTCTTTCTTTTGATGAACGAAAATTAAATGTTATCAAGAAAAAGTATCATTTATAATCTTTTTCTCAGACTGTTGACAAATAAGTAAAAAAAATTGCTTATTTGTCTTTTTTTTAAGTAAATATATTCAAAAATTAGA
>CANQFE010000089.1 GCA_947598285.1 uncultured Bacilli bacterium | reverse complement strand
ATAGAAGGACTTTCTATACACTTAGATAAGCCTTTTTCTAGTACATCTGATTTATGGTTTTCTAGTAGTAACAAAATTAATGGTATGAGTGCAAAAAACTGGATAATGAGAAATAATGTAAATGAAAATTCAACAAATTTAATTTTAACAGATAACTTTATTATGGGGGATTTAATTAAAGAAATTACAGAATTTCCAGTAATTGCATTCCAAAAAATTACTAATTCTTATTTAATTTTAAAAGAAATAGAGCAAACTAATGTACAAAATATTATTTTTGTAACGCAAATATCAAGTGCAAATGAAAATTTAGATTATATAATAAGACGAGTTTTTAGAGACTTAATTCCATTAGGGTATAATTTAGATGTTAAATGCGTTAAAAATGTAAAAGATTTATTAGATGAAGATTTTAATGAAAATTATAAATTAAGGAAAGTAGCATAAATTAAAATAGTCTATTCTCAATATGGGAATAGGCTATTTTTGTTTTGTATAAATTACAAAGCTATGCTCCAATTTATTTTATATATTATCATTTCTAATAGTTTCAATTATATTTTGTTTATTAATTTTCTTTAATGAATATTTCATAATACCTTTTAGTAATATAAATACGACTATTATTGAAATAATAACACTCATTGTTGGGAAGATATAACTAGTTTGTAAACTAGTATTAAGTACTTTATATATTAAATAAGATGCCATTATGCCTAATGGTAAACCGATAGCCAATGATTTTATTCCATAAAAGGTACTTTCTAAACTAATCATTTTATTAAATTCTTTTTTTGTCATTCCTATTGATTTTAAAATTGCAAATTCTTTTTGTCTTAAATTCATATTTATTGTTATTGTATTAAAAATATTTGTTAATCCTACTAAAGAAATAATTATTATTAATAAATATAAAAATATAGATACCATAGTACATACTGCTTTTTGAGTTTGATCCGAATGTTCTTCATTGATAGTACTTAATTCTGTTGTAGAGTAATTATTAAGTATAAATTCCGTTAATTTATCTGCATTATTTGAATTGACGTACATATAAATATTATCATAATCTTCTATATGTAGTTTATATTTATTCCAAAATTCTTCACTTATAACTGCACCATAATCATACATATCACTCATCCCTAAAGGTCTAATATCTCTTGTTGATGCAACTACTTCTAAATCAACAATTTGATTGTTTATCTTACCTTTTATGATATCCCCTTTATCATATTTTAAATCTCCGTAATATTTGTAACATAAAGTATTTTCATCCTTATATGTAAGCCATATCAATTTATCTTTAGTATCTTCATACTTTAATCCTAAATCTGTTATAAATTTTTGATATTCTTGTTCTCCTAGTGTATATAGAGGATAACCACTAGGTTTCATATGTAGTTTTTTACTTATGGTTTCACTCATAGTTTCAGTCATATCTAAATGGTAATCTCTTAGTATTGAATAATGATTTATAGTTGGATGCTTAGAAATTTCTTGTAAAGATTCATAATTATTATCTCCTTTTGTAGTAATAAAAACATTATAATTTAGTTTATAAGAATCAAGAGATTTAAAAGCATATTGTGTAAATGATGATATTGATACAAACAACATTATACTTACAATAATTGAAATTATTGTTGTTCTATATTTTTTATTATTTCGTTTTAAATTCTTATATGCAATTTCTCCACCTATTCCAAATATACTCTTTATAAAATGTGGGAATTTCATTTTTTTTGCATTAATTTTTATGTCCTGATTACTTCTTATTGCTTCTATTATTGTAATTTTTGCTGCTTTTTTGGCTGTTTTCCTAGCTACTAGATAAATTGTTAAACTATCAAAAAATATTGTAATAATTATTGACATTATATTAATATCAAAAAGAAAATCAATGCCAAATAAATTGCTACCAAAGAATTGCTTTACCATACTAATTAATATAAATATTAAAGATATTCCGAATATAATTCCTATTGGTATAGCAATTAATCCTAAAATGAAACTTTCAAAAAATACATTATATGATAACTGCTTTGAAGTAGCACCTATTGATGACAATATTCCGTATTGCTGTATTCTTTCTGTAATTGATATTTCAAAACTATTTCTAATGCAATAAACTGATGCAACTATTATTATTGCAATAAAAATTATGGCAATTAGATAAGCAAATGACATATCTCCTTCTATTTTTCCACTTTCAAGAGATACTAAAGTGTTATTTTCTTTATATTCATATTGGTTAATTTCTTTATTATTAATTAAATCTTTATATCTTACAAAAACATTTATATTTTCATTTTGAATATTATCAAGATATGAAATTATAGTATAGTTTTGAGATTGTACTGTTTCAATATTGTCAATTGGTTTTTCTATTGTTCCAACAATTTTGTATGTTTTTATTAAATCATTTGTTTTGCTATTATTATTTTGCATTTTACTTATATTTAATTCAACTTCATCACCTATTTTCCAATGTAGTTTTCCCATTATGTTCATTTCTTTTTCTATTAATATTTCATTGGAATTTTGAGGAAATCTTCCCTCAAAAAGTTGTATATTTAGGCTTTCTAGAGCTTCTTTTGAAAATTCTATTATACTGGCATATGGCTTTGCGAAACTATAAGTATCTTCTAATTTTATATATCCTACATTTTGAGTTATAAATGTTTTTTCTATATTTGTATTGTTTTCTAACTTTTTCAAATCATCTTTTTGCAAGTTTATATACTGATAATGATAATTTCCTTGTGTTACTTTTTGATATTCTATCATTGACTTACGAAAACTTGATACAAGAGTTGTTATAGAAGTTATTAATGTTGTTGCTAATATAATTCCTATAATTGTAACCATTGACCTTTTTTTATTTAATTTTAAATTTTTTATTGTTAGTCTATTTAGTACCTTCATTTATACACCTCCTAGACTAATTTTCCATCTTCTATTTTTATAATTCTATCTGTCATTTTTGCTATTTCCAAGTTATGTGTAACTATAATAATAGTTTTTTTATACTTTTGGTTACATTGTTTTAATAAATTAATAATTTCATTGCTAGTTTTAGAATCCAAATTTCCAGTTGGTTCATCTGCTAAAATAAGTGTTGGATCATTAATTAAACTTCTTCCTATTGATACTCTTTGTTGTTGTCCTCCTGATAACTCATTAGGCAAATGATTTCTTCTATTTTCTAACCCTAAAATTGATATTAAATTATTTAATTTTGTTCTACTAACTTTTTTACCATCTAAATCACATGGCAAAGTTATATTTTCTTCTACATTCAATATTGGTATTAGATTATAAAATTGATATATAATTCCAATTTGTTGCCTTCTAAAAACTGCTAATTCATCATCTGTTAATGAATAAATATCTTTGCCTTCTATAAATACTTTTCCAGATGAAGGCCTATCTACGCCACCAATTAAATGCAAAAGTGTTGATTTACCACTTCCGTGAAGTTCCAACTATTGAAACAAATTCGCCTTCTTCTACTGAGAAAGATATGTTATT
>CANQFE010000088.1 GCA_947598285.1 uncultured Bacilli bacterium | reverse complement strand
AGGTTTGGAAGATGTAGTGGAGTCTCCTGTGAAGAAGTAAGAATGAATAATAGTCAAAACTATGTCACAGGAGCAAGTAATAAAAATGAACCAACCTGTGGATATACAGGAACAAATGAAGGATGTAATCGTTACGAAGATGCAAGTTTAACAGGAGATACTACAAATATAAATAATTATTTTAATGTGGCAAGTCAAATATCAAGTACTACAGGAAACTATACAGGAATCTATGATATGGCAGGAGGGTCTTGGGAATATGTGATGGGCGTGATGCAAGGAGGAGAACAAGATAAAAATCCAGCAAGTGGAAGAAATGATACATATAATTCAGAATTTAATGGAGCATTTACGTGTCCAACCTGTGAGAAAATTAATGAAACTATAACATCCAAAACAAATGGAAAAAATTGGCCAGATGCAAAATATTATGATTTGTATGACTACAGTATATCAGAGCAACAATATCAACTAGGTCATTTAGGAGATGCAACCAAAGAATTTGGACCTTTTTATAGTGTTTCTTATATAAATGGTAATATCAGATATGTAAGTAGTTATAATGCTGACGATGCAAAATTTATGACTCCTTATGATCCATGGCTTGTACATGGAGGTATATATTCTGGTGGAACAGATTCTGGGATATACTCTTTTGGTTACACTACAGGGACCCCATTAAACATGCATACTTTCCGTATTATTCTCACTCCAACAAAATAAGTTAATAAAAATCACAGAATAAAAAACTCAAAAGAGATTAATTCTTTGAGTTTTTCTTTGGTACTTTAATATCCGTTTTGTTAAATAGTTTGGCAAGTGTTCCATTAGAACGTAATTTTTGATAAATTCTTGGATAAATCGGATAATCATATTCTCCAATGTATTCATAAACTCGAGGATGAAAACCTAATTTAAAAGAATTTAAACCAAGATATGGATTTTCTTTTGAAAAATCTCCAGTGATGCCGTTTAATTCAGCGTAGTCATAATTGTTTTTATAGTACTCTAAAATAGAATGATGTAAGAAATAATTGGCATCAAAAGATTTATATTTTTTATCAAAGCCACTAATTAGAATTTGAATTCGATTTTGAAAGTGGATTACTAAAGCTCCAGCAATATATATCTTGTCTTGTTTTTTGTTCATTTCTGTAGCAAGTTCTACGTCTTGTTTATAAGATAATAGTTTTCGATCAGAATCCATTTTTTTATTTATATTTTTTTTCGTATTTTCTTTTTCTAATAGTTCCATATAATGATTGTTTTTTTCTAATTCAGCTTCATAAAGGTTTCTTGAATTCACTAAAAATTCTCGAGCATTAATATTGATTAAAAATAAATCAATCATATCATTCCTGGAGAAGACATTGTAATAATCTTTATAATAAAAATCATTAATATTTTTCTTTTTTCGAATAAATTGATAAAGAATGTCTATTCCTGATTTTTCAGAAATTTCTAAATTAAGTCCTTTTAACGCAGCTCTTCTCACTTTATTACGAGTATTTTTTGAAATAGAATGAATAGAATAATTTTTTAATGAAATGACAGAACTAAAACGGGGTAAAATAGATTCAAAATATAGATTATCTTTTAATTTTAAATATCCTAAATCTTCTAAAATTTCTTTAATATCATAGTTCCAATTGTATGTTTTCACTCCATTATCGGGATCTACTTCACTAATCGCGATTTCTGGATTTAGTTTGATAAAAATAACATGTTTTTTTCGATAATATTCTTTTAAAGCAATGGTAAATTCTTTTAATAAATCTTGATTAAAGTAATCTATGATAAATCCTTTTGGTGCATAACCATATTTTTGATGAAATTTAATTGTTTTAAAAAGAATTAAAGAAGCAGCTTTAATTTGATCATATTCGTTTACAAAACCAATTAAATCGTAGTCATAACCATTTTCACCCATAAGAAGAGCATAGTTAATTGTCTGATAATGAGTTGCAAGTGGACTTTCACTTACAAATTTTGTAAATTCTTCAATAGATAGTTCACGTAATTGCATAATACGCACCCCTCTTTTTAATGATGTCTATACTAACATAAAAGAAAACAAAATGCAAATATTTTTCATGAAATAAATGAAAGATTAAATAGTTGATAAGTATATTTCCTATTTAATTAATTTACTTAGAAAATGATTCGTGATATACTAATTAATAGGAAGTGATAGCATGTATAATGATGAAGAAATAGAAAAAAAGAAAAAAGAGGATCAAGCTCACCACTTTTGGAATCCTTTTCGAAAAAGAACCAAAAGATTACTTGCCGATGTAGATCGAATGTTTAATAAAATTTTGTGGTGTGAGATAGAAATATCAACAGCATTGATCCTAATTGGAATTATATTCTTAGTAAATCCAGATGTTGGTGAAATTTTAACCGCGATCGTTTTTGGTATTTTAGCTGTTTGTTTTGGAGTATTAAATTTATATAGTTATTTCAAAAGAAAAGAAATTCCTTTTTTTAAGTTTCATTTTATTTATGGATGCATTGGCATTGGGTTAGGTTTATTTAGTATTTTTAATCCATTCTTATTTCATACTGTTTTAACAATTGGCATTGGGCTTTGGTTTATTTATTTAGCCGCGACTAAACTAGATTTAGCACTTTGCTTAAAAATGATGAATGAAGAAAGTTGGCTAATTCATTTAACAACAGCTTTTGTGATATTTGTGATGGCATTACTAATACTTATAAATCCATTCAAGAATTTGCTTTTAACTCAACTTGCTGGAGCCTATTTAATTCTTTGTGGTATTTTAAATATTGCTGATATTTTCTTAACGAGAAAAAGAGCTGTTGATTTTTTAGAAAATTTATAAAAAAGAATGAGTTTACGAATTCTTTTTTAAAGATTCTATCGCGTCTAATGATAGTCCAGTAATTTCAGATATTTCTTTTATATCATACTTACCTAGCATTTTCTTTGCAATCTCTAATTTGCTTTTCTTTTCTCCTGCTAATCTTTCGGTATTTAATTGAAACTGTATGTCTTCTTCTCTCGTTAAAAAACTAGTAAACTCGATATCTTGATTTAGTTTCTCTAATTTCTTTTCATATCTTTTCATAAACTCATCTTTCTCCATTTCCTTTAACTCTTCGATGGAACTATCTAATATACTTAAATAGTGATAGAGTTGTTTCTCTTGTTTATCTATTACATTGTACCACATATCCTTGATTAAGTCCATGTTGGATTTATCTCAAATTCATTTAACATAAATTCATCAAAAAAAAAGACAATTCATTTTCTTAGAATTATCTTATTTCTGCAAGGATTCTAAAGTACTAAGGGATAAGCCTGTGACTTTTGATATCAAAGATTTATCACAATTTTCTTTGATCATTTTCTTTGCAATCTTTAACTGACTTTTCTTTTCACCTAGTTTTTGACCACGTTTTTCTCCTTGTCTTTCTCCTGCTAATCTTTCAGTGTTTAATTGAAACTGTATGTCTTCTTCTCTTGTCAAAAAACTAGTAAACTCAATATCTTGATTTAGTTTCTCTAATTTCTCTTCATATCTTTTCATAAACTCATCTTTCTCCATTTCCTTTAACTCTTC
>CANQFE010000087.1 GCA_947598285.1 uncultured Bacilli bacterium | reverse complement strand
ACAGTATCATCAGAAATCAATACTTATACATTTACTAATTTAGAAATGGGAAGTAATTATACAGTAAAAGTAAGTGTATTAGATGAAGTAGGAAATAAAGGAGAAAAAGAAAGCCAAGAAATAAAAGTACCAGTTGTTATTTTAGGAAAAACAATGGAACTAACAGAAGAAGGACAAGGACTATATAAAGTAAAACATGAAGAAGTCGAAGGAACAGTAAATGATCCAGGGTTTCAACAAGCTGAATACAGATATGCCGGAAGTAATCCAGATAATTATATATGGTATAACTGTGATAAAGGATATACGCATGATAAAGACCATTGTGAAAAGTGGAGAATTATTGGACTAGTCAATGTCATGACAGCAGAAGGTACTATAGAACAAAGAGTAAAAATTGTAAGAGATGAAAGTATTGGAGAGTATAGTTGGGATTCTAGTGAATCCAGTGTTTATGATGGACTTGGTGTAAGTGACTGGGTGAATGCCGATTTAAACAAATTATTAAATGATTTTTATTATAATTCTCTTTCAGATCAAGTTTGTTTTACGGGGACAAATAATCATACAGAGCCTTGTGATTTTAATCTAAATGGTCTAAAGACTAATGCCAAAAGTATGATTGACGAAATATATTGGAACATCGCGGTTCCACAATATTCATCACAGAACAACGTCAAAGATTTTTATCAGGGTGAACGAACCACAAATGTAAGTGAAAGCGATCAATATCTATATAAAGCAAATATTGGTATGGTTTCAATATCAGATTATGGATATGCTACATCTGGAATAAGCAAAGAACAGAAAGAAGAATGTTTGAACCATCCAATAAGAACTTGGAAACTCTTAACTAATGCAGCTAATTCTGATGTAGTAATAGAAGGATTAGAAGAATGTGTGACATATGATTGGATGTATCATAATGATAATTTCTGGACAATAACACCTCATATCAAATGGGTTGCCTATCCAATATATGAAGGAATAGAAGTGTCTGGATACGGCTGGACACGATCAGCATATAATGTTTATCCAACTTTATATTTAAAAGAAGATGTCAAAATAACAAATGGAAATGGAACTGAAGAAAATCCATATCAAGTTACATTAAATGGAGAGCAAGTAAGTGTAGATATATTAGGAAAAGAAGTACCATTAGTCAAAGAAAATGATGGAATGTATAAAGTAAGTCATGAAGAT
Source organism: uncultured Bacilli bacterium (assembly GCA_947598285.1). Lineage (GTDB taxonomy): Bacteria > Bacillota_I > Bacilli_A > RF39 > UBA660 > Ventrenecus. Next base: position 2,613 of record CANQFE010000087.1, on the reverse strand, counting down.
ATTGTTGATCCAGAAATGAATGAAGGATTTAAAGAAGCCGAATACAGATATGCAGGAAGTAATCCAGATAATTATATTACATTTAATAATGAAGATTGGAGAATCGTTGGATTAGTCAATGTAGAAACTACTAGTGGAAATATTGAGCAAAGAGTTAAAATTGTAAGAAATGATAGTATTGGAGAGTATAGTTGGGATACTTCATCATCAGATGTCAATAGTGGTTATGGAGTAAATGAGTGGAGTAAATCTGATTTAATGAAATTATTAAATCCAGGATATAATAATAATCAGGATAAAGATAGTAATGGTTCAAATATAACAGTTAATAATAGCTTATATTGGACTGGTGGAAGTGGTAATTGTTATAATGGACAAAGCAATATCACTACAACTTGCAATTTTACAAATAGTTTAAATGATGCTGATTTATATATTGCAGATGACATTGCATGGAATACAGGAGCATATAATAATGGAAATCCAATTACTCTACAAGATTATTATCAAAAAGAACGAGGAAATGCAAAAGGAAATGAATTTTGTAGTTCTAATGATTTATGTAATGATAGTATTACAAGAACAACAAAATGGGAAGGAAAAATTGGACTTATATATGCAACAGATTATTTCTATGCAATGGGTGGAAATGAAAGAAATCAATGTTTAACAAATTTAAATAATACCTGTTCTTCAGATAATTGGCTTAATAAATCCAACATTTACTACCTTATAACTCCTCTTAGAAATATTAATGAAGCTGGGTATTCTTCTTTAATTATTCTTAGTAATGGTTTGAGAGACAGTGCACGTACTTCTCTAGCATCTAATGTATTTCCATCCTTATATTTAAAAAATACAGTAATAATTACTTCAGGAAATGGAATGAAAGATAGTCCTTACGAAATATCATTAAATTAGAATATTTGTTTCAAATATAGTTTGACAAGTTTCGGAAACTTTCATATAATATAGAAGTATCAAAAACAAGAAGACACGTTTCTAAAAGCAAGTAATGAGAGATTCTATGGTTTGGTGAAAATAGAAAAACTACTTTTAGAAATATCACTTCAATAGATGTTTTTCGGAGTTCACTAACGTTATCTAGTGAAAATAAGTAAATTTAAGGATGGTACCGTCTTTTTATAGACTCCTTTGGTATCATCTTTTTTATTAGGAGGAAAAAAGAAATGAAAGAATTTGAAGCATTAGATAAAAGACCAACAAATGAAGTAGAAAAAAGTATTTTAGAAAAATGGAAAAAGGAAGATATTTTAAACCAAACAATTCAAAATAGAGAAGGAAAAGATAATTGGGTCTTCTATGATGGACCAGCTACAGCAAATGGTATGCCAGGACTTCATCATATGGTTGCTAAATTTTTAAAAGATACTTTTTGTAAATATCAAACAATGAAAGGGCATAAAGTTTTAAGAAAAGTTGGTTGGGATACTCATGGCCTACCAGTTGAAGTTCAAGTTGAAAAACAACTAGGTTTCTCCGGAAAAAGTGATATTGAAGCTTATGGAATTAAAGAGTTTAATGCCAAATGTAAAGAAACAGTTTGGGAAAATGAAAAACAATTCCGGCGTCTTACTGAAGAAATGGGTCAATTTATTGACTTAGATAATCGTTATATCACCTATGATAATAATTACATTGAAACAGAATGGTATATCTTAAAAAAATTTTTTGATGAAGGATTATTTTATGAAGGAGTTAAAATCATGCCTTGGTGCCCAAGATGTGGTACCGGACTAGCTTCCCATGAAGTAGCTCAAGGATATAAAGAAGTAGAAGCTAATACCGTCATTGTTCCTTTTAAAAGAAAAGATAGTGATGCCTACTTTTTAGTGTGGACAACAACTCCTTGGACTTTAATTAGTAATGTTGCGTTATGTGTCAATCCAAATGAAGATTATGTTTTAGTAGAATCAAATGGTTATAAATTTATTTTAGCTTCTTTACTTTCTCATCAAATTTTAGGAGATGACATTAAAGTTTTAGAAACTTTCAAAGGAAAAGATTTAGAATATGTTGAGTACGAACAATTAATACCTAGTCTTGAAGTAAATAAAAAAGCATTTTATGTGACTTGTGATGAATATGTTACCATGAGTGATGGAACAGGTATTGTTCATATCGCACCTGCTTTTGGAGAAGATGATGCTAAAGTTGGTAAAAAATATCAATTACCATACTTAAATCCAGTAGGGGAAGATGCCAGATATACAGATGGTTTATGGAAAGGCATGAATATTTTTGATGCTGACTTAGAAGTAATCAACTGGTTAAAAGCCAATGATAAATTATTTAAAAAACAAAAAATAAAACATGATTATCCACATTGCTGGCGTTGTGATTCACCACTTGTCTATTACTCAAGACCATCTTATTACTTAGAAGTAACCAAATTAAAAGAAAAAATTATTGAAGAAAATAAAAAAGTTCATTGGTTTCCATCTTTTGTTGGCGAAAAACGATTTGGCAATTGGTTATCCAATATGAATGACTGGGCCATCAGTAGAAATCGTTATTGGGGAACCCCACTTCCTTTATGGCGTTGTTCTTGTGGCCATATGGAAATGATTGGCAGTAGAGAAGAGTTAAAAG
>CANQFE010000086.1 GCA_947598285.1 uncultured Bacilli bacterium | reverse complement strand
CTTCTAAGCCTGGTGTCGGGGGTTCGAATCCCTCTTGGCTCACCATTTTCAAAAAATTCTAACATTTTCTAACAAGAAAAACCAATTAAATTACTTGGAATATTCATATGCTCTTATGAATATTCTTTTTTTTGGCAACAAATCTTTTTGTTTTTTTATTTTCAGCATTATCATCTGGACTTTCAAATATTTTTGCAACAATATTTGCAGTTGCAACTTGTTTTTTATAATCACTTCTAGTATATCTATTAGTTGAACTAATATTTTGATGTCCCAACCAATCTTGCAAATCTCTAATATCTACACCTTGTAAATGTAATAAAGTTGCTATGCTATGTCTTAATCCGTGTGGGGTTATTTTCTTCAAGTTGTTTCTTTTTACAATCTTAGAAAATCTTTTTGTAAAATAATTAGGCTGCATAATATCTCCATTATCGTGTACGAAAATATATCCATCATATTTGTGATTATAAGAATTTCCAAAAATCTTTTTACATTCTTCAATTCTTTCTAATTTTGCTAAAACCATCTTTTTTATTTCTGGTAATAATGGAAAACTTCTATATCCTTTTTTAGATTTTGTTTTGTCTTTGAAATATACCTTTTTTTCGTTTTTCTTGCCATCGTTCTGTATTGCCACATGATTAATTATAAAATTATCATCTTCAAAATCAAATACTTCTTTCCTTAATCCAATTATTTCACTTCTTCTTAGTCCATAATACGCATCAATGTATGTGGCTAGTTCAATAGGATCATCTTTTAGAATTTCAAATAATTGCATAATTTCTTTTTTATTGTAAGTATTTACTTCTACTACTTCTTCTACAATAGGTTCAATCAAATCAGTTGGATTATATCTTACAAGTTTTTTTCTTAATAGATATTTAAAAGCACTGCTAATATTATCATTATAATGGTCTATTGAAGAATTTTTTAAGTTATTTTCTCTTAAATAATCGTAAAAATCCTCTAAATCATCTGCTGTTATTTCTTTTACTAGTTTTTTATGTTCAGGCATTGTAAAATAATTTTTCATCCTTTTAGTAACAATTCTTTCATATCCACTAAATGTATCTTGCTCAACCGATTTTATAATTACTTTATATAGCCAAAATTCCATATACTGATAAAAATCCCAATCTGCCTTTGTTGTTCTTTTTGCACTGTAATTTGTTGTGTTTAATTCAGCTAAATTTTGAAAATCTATTATATCAATTTTTTTGTCAGACTTTTCTTGATTTTCTTCCATAACAGTTTGTTTGAATATATCTGATATTTCTTCAGCCTTCTTTTTTGCAATTCTAAGATTTCCTTTTTCCACTTTAAGACCTGTAGTCGCCCATAATTGATTCCATTTTCCATTTCTTTGATATCTTATAACACATTGGTATGATCCGCCTTTTTCTTGTAAAGAATAGGAAATATCCTCTGAAATTTTATATTTTTGTGTTAAGTTTCTTACTCTGTTTATTAGTTTTTGATTACTTGCTTTATTTAACATTATTTCTCCTTTCATAAAAAGCAAGTTAGATTTAATCCAATTACTGTAAAAAAAATTATACCACAAATCTACCTTGCTAACAATGTTAAACTTTTATTTTTATTTTTTCATTAAATAGTTGATTATACTAATCTTTGGAATGTAATAATCTCTACCTATTCTTTTTGAATATATTTTTTTCTCTTTTAATAATTTATAAATTTTATTTTTTCCCATTTTAGGGAAAATTTTTTTTAATGTATCAACTTTAATAATATCTGGATAATCTTTAAATAATACTTCATAATATTGACTTTCTTCCTCTTTATTCAATATTATCACTTCCATTTTTTATAGAATTTAATTTTTGTTCTGCTTGAATTTGAGCATCTGCAATAGTTAAAATCAAATTTTTTGGATATAGTTTAAATGCTTGTTTCATTTCAATTCCAAAATTTCTAGCATTAATATCTCTACCATATTTTGAACTTTGCATATAGTTTAATGTAACTTGTGCATAAGCGACTGCTTCTTTTTTATTCATTAGTTACACCTCCTACATAACTTTCAAATAATTCGATTATATTTTCCCATTTAAGTAAAGGATTATTTGCTAATTTTATCTCACATCTTTCCAGATATTTAAAAGTATTTTTTTCTCTTATTGTTATTTGCAATGTTTTTCTATCATCTGCACTATATTCAATTTCTGCAAATACTTTACTTTGTTTTTCATTTAACATATCAGCTAATTTGAATAGTTTTAATAAATTTTCTTCCATAATTATCCTACCTTTCCTTAATAAACTTTGGTACATCAGCAGATTTACCAAGTGTGTCATCAAATTCATATCTTTTTTTTGAAGGGTTATATTTATAGGCACTTTGATTCCATTTTCTATAACTTTCATTAGTCAAATAACTTGATTTTGACAATTCTTTTGTTGCTTGAATATGTTGAGATTCTATAATTGAATAATTATCTTCAATTCTTTTTATCTCTCTCTTTTCTTTTATAAATTTATTTTGATCAATTTTTCTTTTTTCTTTTGAAAGATTTTTCCTAAATTGTTTTTCTTCTACATATCTATTATCGGTTTTTATAATTTTTGTTATATATGCAGATGATATATTTAATTTTTCGGAAATGTTTTTTACTTTTAAATGTTCAAAATAAAATAAATTAATTATTTTTTCTTTTAATGTTTCCACATTTAATCACCTTTTGGTTAATTTTTTGTCGACACTTTTTTGAAATAACAAATCTATTAGAAATTCTATTTAATTTCTAATTCTTTCATATGTTTTTTAAATGCTTCCTGTCTTTGCTTCTTAATTTTTAACTCTTTGTATAATCTGTATTTTAGTTTTAGCTTAGGTAGAAGGACATCAAATATTAATATGATTATAGCAAGAGATATTCCAACTAATATAAATCTAAAAGCCATTTGTGTACTCCTTTCTTAATTTTATGAAAAGGCAGACAAGAGCTTGTCCCATCTGCCTTTTTAGTAATAAAGTATTTCCTTTTAAATTAGCCCTTCATTATATATATATTGCCCTACTTTTTAAATCCGGAAAGTTTTAAAAAAATTTTTTTAAAATTTAAACTTTTGGATTCCTTCAATTAATTTTAAAATTATAAACTGATATTGATCTTCATTGCCATAACTATATCTTTTTATCATTGTTTTCTTTCTCTTGATTATCTCCATCATAGCCATTTCATTACCATCTTGTGCTAATTTTCCTAATTCATATAAACTTTTATTATTCATTACTAGCATCTCCTTCTAAATATTTTTTTAATTTTCTTAATGCCCTAGTCTTAATATTTCTTACTGTTCTTGAACATATTTCTAAAATTTCTGCTGCTTCATCTTGACTTAATTCTTCTTTAAAAAGCAAAAAAATCACCGACTGCTCTATGGCAGACAGTGATTTTAAGGCATTATTTAACTCTAATTTACTTTCAAAGTCATCTACAGTTGAGAAAGCGCAATTCACCATAATAAAATTTTGCAAAAAGGCGTCATAGTCCTCATCATCTACAATTGTTCTTTCTTTGTTGACTATGCTCATTTGTTTTTTAAAAAAACCTTTTGCTGAAAAAATGATAATTTTATTTAGGTAACTATCAAACCTTTTGTCATTTACACTTCTTTGATTTTCTAACATAAGTGTTCCTCCTCAAATTTTAAATTTGAGCTAACATCCTTGTTTTAAGGAACACATAAAAAAACAAAAACCTCCTTTCAAAAAATTGATTATTGATTTTAGTTTGATTTTATATAAAAAAGGGCGTAATGTCCTATAGAACTTCTCAAAGTGTTATCTTAAGTATCTTA
>CANQFE010000085.1 GCA_947598285.1 uncultured Bacilli bacterium | reverse complement strand
TATTGTAAATAGAATAATACTTTTTTGATTTTTCTTCTCTTCTTTAAATTTCTGTAATTTCATTTAAAAAATCACCATACCTATTTATGATGATTTTATCAATTACCCCCCCCCCAGAAGTCAATTGACATGGGTTATTTAAATAAGCTTTTATAGATTTCTTTATATTCTTTCACATAAATGATTTCTATTTCTTTTTTAATATCTTTTGATACTAATTTCATATCTACCTTGTTTGCTTCAGGAAGGAAAATTTTTTTAATTCCTCGGTTATAAGCACCAATTACTTTTTCTTTGATACCACCTACTGGTAAAACTTCGCCTCTTAAAGACATTTCGCCAGTCATCGCGACATCTAATGGAACTTGACGATGTGTAAGTAAACTAATAAAACATGTTGTAATGGCAACGCCAGCACTTGGACCATCTTTTAGAGTTGCGCCATCTAAAGCATGAATGTGAATATCTTTCTTTTTAAAAGCAGTTGATGGAATGGCAAATTTTTTTTGATTATTTTTTATAAAGCTTAACACAACATCAATTGATTCTTTCATAACATCTCCTAAACTTCCAGTGACAAAAGTTTTTCCGGATCCGTCATACATAACAGCTTCAATTGGTAATGTAACTCCACCAATATTTGTAACTGCTAATCCTTTTACTAAACCACATGTATTTATTTTAGGTTCTAAATCAGCAATGGTAATTTTTTCTTCTAATATTTTTTGAATATCTTTTTTTTCTAAAGTAATTTCTAAATTTTGTTTTGTTTTCTCGCCATTTAAAATTACTTTTCGATATAATTCTTCTAATTTTCTTCTTAATTCACGAACTCCTGCTTCATTTGTATAGTTTAAAATTAGATCTTTAATCGCTTCATCCGTAATTTTTATTTCATCTTCTCTTACATGATAATCCAAACGAAGTAAAGGTAATAAATATTCTTTGGCTAAACTTATTTTTTCTAAAGTACTATAACTAGATAGTTCAATAATCTCTAAACGATCTTTTAGTTCATTTGGAATTTCTTCGATTCGATTAGCTGTTAAAAAGAAAAGGACATGACTTAAATCAAATGGTTCTTCTAAGTAAGCATCGATGAAATTTTGGTTTAAATTAGGATCTAATATATCTAGTAAAACACTAGCAGGATCGCCTTTATAGTCTTTTACCATTTTATCGACTTCATCAATTAAGATTAATGGATTTTTGGAATTACATTTTTGTAAAGCTGTAATAATTCTTCCTGGGGCACTTCCTAAATAAGTTCTTCTGTGCCCTGTTAACTCAGCAGAATCATTTAATCCCCCGACACTAATTTTATAAAATTCCCGATGAAGAGCACTAGCTATAGAAGAAGCAATAGTACTTTTTCCAACACCAGGAGGCCCAACTAAACAAATAATAGGTGCTTGTAAAAAAGGGTTTCTTTTTTTCATTGCTGCATACTCTAAAATTCTTGTTTTGACTTGCTTTAAACCATAATGAGTTTTATTTAAAGATTTTTCAATGCTTTTTAAATCTTCATTTTCAATTGTTTCTTCATTCCAAGGAAGTGAGAAAAAAAGTTCTAAATAATTTCTTACAAAAGAGATATCGGGACTTTGTTCATTCATAAATTCATATTTTTCGATTTCGTTTTGAATTTTTCTCTTTGTGCGATGAGAAATATTTAAACTACTTAATTTTTCTTTATACTCTTCTACTTCTAATGTTTTTTTGTTTTCTTCGCCTAATTCTTTTTGAATTTCTACTATTTTTTCTCGTAAAATATATTTTTTTTGTTCTTCATCTAATTCTTGTTGTAAAGATGCTTCTATTTTTCTTTCTAAATCTAATACTTTGATTTCTAATGTGAAATCATTTACTAAATTTTTCGCACGATTTAAAGCATTATTATCTTCCATATATTTTTTCTTTTTATCTAAACTAAGGGGAAGAAAAGATGCGATAAAGTCCGTTAACTCATCTAAAGATTGATTTTTTATTTTTTCTTCATCATAGTGATATCTTTTATTTTCTAAATAATATTTTAAAAGATGATTTAATTGTTTTTGATAAGCATAAACTTCACTTTCTTCGAAAACGGGATTTTGTAAAATGAAATAGTTGCATAACAAAAGATTTTTATTTTTTGAATCATTGAAATATTTTGATATTTTGACTCTTTTTCCACCTTCAAAAGTAATTCGGACATGATTATTTGGTAAAATAATTTTTTTCTTTATTTTTACGATTACTGAAATCGTTGGTAAATCTTCCACTTCAGGATTTTCTTCTAAGGTATCTTTAGGAGAAACAATAATTAATTCTTTTTCATAATATTGTTCACTTAATTCGATCGTGGCTAAAGATAATTTGGTACTTGGTTCTACTTTCAAGGTTTGAGAAGGAAGAATGGTGAAATCTTTTAAAAGCATTACTGGTAACGTTTTAGCCATATCTTCACTTCCTTAGCAATTGTTTCTATTATATGAATTGTTTTAGCAATTGTAAAGTTTTTTTACGCAAATTTTACAAAAGTTTTTTGGAAAATTTTGGCATTAAAAAAGATACATTTTTTGGTATCTTTCTTAATTGTTTTCTTGTAAAAATTTTAGAGTTTTACGCATTTTGGCATCGTATTTTAAAATATCCATATTGCCATAGGCTTTTAAAAGTTCTTCTTTGGTAATACCATAATTTTGAGCCATTTCTTCGGCATCTTTATCGGCTTCTTTATCAGTGACTTCAATTTTTTCTTGAGTTGCAACTTCTTCGATTAAATAACGATATTTTAATCTTTTGATTGCTTCAGGTTCCATATTTTTATGCATGTCTTCTGTCGTTGTTTTCGTAAACTCAAAATATTGTTTTAAATTTAAGCCTTGCATTTTTAATTGTTCTTCAAATTGATGAATCATTCTGTGAATTTCATCGTCAATCAATTCTTCTGGTAATTCTATTTTCATATTTTCAGAAGCTTTTTCTAAAATTTGTTCTAAGTAAGCATCTTTGGCTTCATTTTCTTTTTGATCGGTTAATACTTTTTTTACTTCTTCTTTTAATTCTTTTTCATTAGTCACTTTATCATAGCCTAAATCTTTAAAGAAGTCTTCATCTATTTCTGGTAAAATTCTTTGTTTTATTTCTTTCAATGTGACATGGAAGATAACTTCTTTTCCTGCTAAATCAGCTTTATAATCTTCAGGGAATTTTAAATGTAAATCTTTTTCTTCGCCAACTTTCATTCCTAATACGCCTTCTTCAAAGCCTGGAATAAATGTATGAGAACCAATTTCTAATGGATAATTAGCACCAGATCCACCTTCTAATTCTTTACCATCTACTGTGCCTTTAAAATCAATAGAGGCCGTATCGCCTGTTTCAACAACGCCTTCTTTTTTCTCACGAATTTCAGCAAATTGTTCTCTTAAATGTTCAATTTCATGTGCGATTTCTTCATCTGTTACAGTAATTTTTTCTTTTTTTAATTTTAAGTTTTTATATTCTCCTAAAGTGATATCTGGACGTCCAACAAAAGTAAATTCTAATGTCACTGAATCTTTATCTACTGCTTTAATATCCATATTTGGTTGAATTTGTGGATCTACTTTCTTTTTCTTTAAAGCTTTCTCATATGATGCATCTGTTACATTGTTAATTGCATCCATGTATAAAGATTCAATCCCAAAACGTTTGATATAAATATCTTTTGGAACCGTACCTTTTCGAAAACCATCCACTTTTTTTTCTTTTACATTTTTTTTAAAAGATTTATCTAAAGCTTCTTCCCATTCTTTTCCTTCTACTTTGATTGTTATTTTTTCTATATTTTTTGCCATATGTCAAAAAACTCCTTTCACATGCTCTTTATTATACTTTAGAATATTTTATTTTGCAACTTTTTATCTTTTTGAGTTTAGGTTTTTTATGATTACTTTTAGATAAAATCTACTCATTTTTATCATACTATGAATTTTTTAAATA
>CANQFE010000084.1 GCA_947598285.1 uncultured Bacilli bacterium | reverse complement strand
TATTCATTGGATTTGTAAAAAATTTGATATGGGTGCAGAAGATAATTTAATAAGAGATTTCCAAAAAGAAACTAATACTTTGTTAAATGCTGAAAAACAAATTGAAAAAGAAGATAAAGAAAAAGAATGGGATTTAGAAAGATAAAATTACTCTTGAATATAAAGGAGATTATAGATTCCGAGAAGTTCTATAATCTCCTTCACTAAAAATAAGTATTATTTTGATTTATATTTAATATTTTTATAGCTATGAAACATTATTATATATTTCTTTTCTATTAAATTTGCGTATAGTTAAATATAAGAATATAGACAAGTGTATCAAGTAAACAATAATAGAACTATATAAAGTAATTCCATTAAGCTTCGATACCTGACCAAATAAATATGTACTAAAATCCCAATTGTTAGTTACAAAATATCTTGCAACTACATTCAAGCTATCAACTCCTGACCAAATTGGGAGAATCCTATAACCTATTAAAAATATTATTAATGTTAGTATCATAGACATAGATGTGTGATTGTTTAATGTTCCAATTAACATACAAAATGCTATAATTATAATATACATTGGTAACTTAGATAATCCAACTATTATTACATATTGAAATAGGTTCATATATATTAAATCTCCTGTATTATAGTTACAACCTATATATTCTATCTTATAACTATCAAATCCAAATATTATTCCTCCAACTATGTATTGAACTATAATAACAAATAACATTGAAACAAGTATTGTTATTATACAAGCTATTAACTTCGACATTATAATAGTGCTTCTTTTATGTGGTTTTGTTAGTAAATTCTTAATTGTTTTTTTATTAACTTCTTCAGTTATAATTGTAGTTGATAAATATATTGCTATTATAACTATTATTAAATCAAAATGCTCAAATGTTCTTATAAAGGAGGTTCTAGCATTAATTTCATTGTCGCTAATTATGTATAGTTTGTTAGAAATATCTATATTCAAGTTGTTTTCTATAGCATATTTGCATAAATTCATTCTTGCCTTACATTCATTCAAATTTTTATTGATAAATGTTTGAGATTCTTCATATGGATAATTTTCATAGAACTTAACAGAAAAATAATGGTCTTTATACTCATTTACATATGAATTTCGCAAATTGTTGTCAAAATTTATATTATACTTTAATCTCATTTCATATACTTCTATATCAAGATTTATGCTTTCGATTTCTATATTGGTTAGATTATTAGTATTTTTTGTTTCTTTTAAATCTTTTATTTTCAAATTTATAAAATCTTTCCAATTATCTGTATCTAATGCTTCAATATATTTATTATATTCTATTTTTGAGTTTTCATATTCTTCTTTTGTAATTTTTGTATCTGCATTTAACTCATAATCATTAATATTATTTAATAATTTTTCAATATTATGATTAAAGTTTAATTCAATTTTCTGTTCCACAGGATCTACACGATTATATCTTTCTTCATTCAACGCCCATCTTTGCCAAGAATCTTCTTTATAATTATTATATAATTTGAAGAAATCTAAGCCTGCCTTATAATCAATATATTCTTGACCTGTCTTTTGTTTTAACGTTTCTTCCATATCCTTTATGAGTGTTATATCCTGTGTATTAAGAAGTGGATCAATGGGATTTTGATCAGGGTTGATGTTGTTATATACAATGATTGCTATTATTGAAAGAAAAAACATAAAATAAATACTTTTTCTTTTAAATATTTTTATTAACTCATTTTTTACTAATTTAATCAATTTTGTTTTCACCTACCTTTTTTATAAAGGCTTCTTCTGATGTAAATTGTTCTTCTTTTACTGAATAAACTTGATAATTATTTGTTAGAAGTTTTTGTGTTATTTCAGATACATTTTCTTTTGAGATATAAACTCTAATTTTATTTTTATCTATTTTTTCAAATTTATAATTTTGAAGTATTTTGTCTAAATTATCTATATTGTTTAATTCAAAAATATAACTACTTTCATTAGATATTTGTTTAAATTTATCTATTGTTTCGTCTGTAACCATTTTTCCATTTTTTATTGCTATTATTCTATTACATAGGTTATCTATTTCTGTTAAATTGTGGCTTGATATTAGTATTGCAATTCCCTGATTAGATAAGCTTTTTATTAAATTTCGCATTTCAATAGTTCCTTCAATATCTAATCCATTTGTAGGTTCATCTAATATTAAAAGTTCTGGTCTATTTATAATTGCTTCTGCAATTCCTAATCTTTGCCTCATTCCCAACGAATATGTTGAAACTTTATCTTTTATCCTATTATCTAGTCCTACAATTTTTGCTACTTCTAAAATTCTATCTTTTGAAATATCTTTATAATTATTGGCTGTTATTTTTAAATTGTCATATCCTGATAAATACATATACAAATCAGGAGATTCAACTATTGCTCCTACTTTTTCTATTGCTTTTACAAAATCTTTTTCTATATTATATCCATTAATAAAAATGCTTCCTTCACTTATTTTTATCAAACCCAATATTAACTTTATAATAGTAGTTTTTCCAGCTCCATTTGGACCTAATAAGCCAACTACATCTCCTTTGTTCACAGAAAATGAAATATCCTGAACAATTATTTTATTTTTTACTTGTTTTTTTAAATTATTACACTCTAAAACTTTCATATTTGATTTTCTCCTTTTTTATTCATTAGATATATCTTTATTTTTAAAAATTATAATTAATAGTATAAAAATCACTAAAAAGCTAATAACACATATAGAAATAGATTGAGCAATATTTATTATATTATTTGTAGTTAGATCCCAATTAAAAATAAATAAATATTTTGTTATATTATTAATTAAAAATTCCATTGTGGAAATAAAATATAATCCTAAGGAAATTAATATATTTAGTGCTATATTATTAGTTATTATTCCAAATAACATACTTACTAAACTTAATAATAGATACATAGGTTCTTTTTTTAGAAGGGTTGTAATTGTATTTTGCATTAAGTCCATAGTTTCAATATTATTTGTTAATGAATTGTATTTTATTGATTCTAATTCATAACTGTCAAATCCGAATATTATTCCTCCCAATAAATATTGGAATACTACCATAAGTATTGAAATTATTATTGTTAAAAATATCGCTGTTACTATTTTTGATAATACTATTTTTATTCTTTTATGTGGCTTTACCAATAAATTCTTTATTGTTCCACTATTATATTCTTCAGAAATTATTGTGCTAGATAAATAAATAACTATAAAAATCATTAGAATATCAAAATTATTAAACAGTTTAATTAATAAATATCTAGCGTCTTTTGGTAATTTTATATTGCTATTTTCAGAATTTGTTATGATATTATATTTAATATTATTTTGTATAGCATATTCTTCTAATTTTATTCTTTCAGCAATGTCGTCATATGAATCTTTTATCTTTATTGTATTATACTTTTCTAATAGCATTTTATCACTTTCATATAGTCTTTGATATTGTTTGTGTATATCTACAGGCTGTCTTTCTATTCTTTCAAATATATTTAATACTAACATTATTAATATACCAATTATTAATAAAATATAAATATTTTTTCTTTTGAATATTTTTATTAATTCATTTTTTATTAGATTTATCATTTATATACCCTCTTACAAATATTTTTTTTAAATCAATTATTTGTATTTATCTAACTAAAATAATAGCAAATATTTATCTTTTTTTCAATATAAATATTTTTATTTTTTTGTTTTTCTTTTTCTTTTTTTTTCTATTTTATCTGCTAAAAATCCCACAAGCAGAAACACACACCAAAAACCTACCATTATTAAGATTTGTTGTTCTCTTTCTGCTTTAGGCAATTTCATAAGATAAAAAAAATACTCACTCCACATTTTGTTATCGCCTCACTTTAATAACTGATATTCGGTTATATTTTATATATCATATTTTAAGTATAATTTCAATAGTAAAGAAAATACTATGAAAAGAGGTTATGCTATGGA
>CANQFE010000083.1 GCA_947598285.1 uncultured Bacilli bacterium | reverse complement strand
AAAAAAGTATAAATACACCACATCAAAAAAAATACGAGAAATAATTCTCATATTTTTAAAATTGTGAATTTTATATAATCATACAAATTGTAATTTGTATAAATGATATAACATAAAAGACAGATAATCTTCAAACTGTCTGTCTTATACTCTATATTATTATTTTTTTAGTTGTAATCCATCTTTGAAAGCATTTCCAACTCTCTCATTTACTTTATAATATCCATGAGTATATGGATCAAATGCAATAGCATTAACTAATGATATGTCAACATTATCTCCATTCATTACTTTATCATCAGCAGTAACACTAACTACTTTTCCTATTATTCCACATTCTCCATATTCTATGAATTCACATTCTAAACATATTGGAAACTCATTGATAATTGGAGCATCAATATTTTCTGACTTTGTAGCAGTTAAACCACTATTTTCAAATTTATTAGGTGTATTGTTTCCAGATACCAATCCAAAATAATCTGCTTCTACAACATGGTCGCTATCAGCTATGCTAACAGTAAATGCTTTTCTCTCTTTAATATTTTTAACAGTTTTATGTGTTTCTGTTAAATTAAGTATTACTTGATTTCTTTCTAGCATTGTTCCCCATGCTGCATTCATTACATCAATACTTCCATCTTCACTATAAGTGGCTATCATTAATACTGGCATTGGGAATATTGCCTCTGTAACTTTAATGTTCTTTCTCATAAACAGCCTCCTTAATTTTTACTAATATTATCATAAAAATTGATAATTTACAATAATCATTTGTTCTACAAGTTACTATTTATCTTACCAACACAAATTGTAATTAGTATTATTTTTTATTTGACAAATCCTTGCAAGTATCAAGAACTATTTCTTTTAAAGATTCTTGATTATCTATATCATCTACTAAATACATAGGTTTAGCACCATCATAAGGTATAGATTTTTGCATATTGTATTTTTTATTGCTATCTACTATTTTAACAAGTAATCTATCATCATAGATACCTCCAAATAAAATATTATTGTAATAAAGTAAATATTCTCCCATCATTGATTTACAAGTAATATGATCTAATAAATTTAATTGTTCCAATGCAAAATCTCTGTATTCTTTTGTTGTAGCCATGATATCAACTCACTTTCAAATTCATTAAATATTATATCAGAAAAAAACAAATCACAAAGATTTTGCCATATAAATTTTGCCATATAAATTGTAATTTATTTTCTTCTTAAACTTAATATTTTCTGTGGTTTATTTTCATTGTACGAAACAATAACATCTTGTCCTACTTGTGTATGACTATCATCCCAAGTAACTATTTTCTTTCCAACATATTCATTATCATTGACACTATACTGGACTTGTAATGATGATGGGAATATAGCACCGTCTAAAGATGTAGTTCTAATAGACTTTTTATTGATTTTTAACCACCATAATTTTTTAACTTTAATTATTTTTCCTACTGTTTCTTCATTACTCATAATTTGTTTACCACCTAATAATTTACGAACTATAACCTCATTTATTATTAAAATTAATAATGCAATTGTAAATGTATATTCTAATTCTTGTATATTCTTATAAAATGAATATATAAGCAAAAATAGTATTAGTATAATAGAAGCATAAAAATCTAATAAATGCAATCTTTGTTTTTTCTTGTTATATAATTCATTATTTTTTAAAATATTAACAACATTCTTATCAGACTTTTCTTTATAATTTTCATTACTAATTTTTTCACAAGCAAATAGTTCGTTTATTGTAATATCAAGTTCATTACATAATTTTAAAATGATAGAATAATCAGGTAATCTTCTACCATTTTCCCAATTGGATATTGCACGATCAGTAACATCAAGTTTTAAAGCAAGTTCTTGTTGGGTCATTCCTTTTTCTTTACGACATTTTGCAATAAACTTTCCTATTTTTTCTTGACTCATCATTTGCTCCTTTCATATCCAATTATAATATTTCATTATTTAAAAGTAACCAAACAGAGTGTGGAGTTTAACAAATTGTAATTTAATTTATTTTTTTTATAGGATGTCTGATTACTGTCTTTAATTTACTTACATCACATTTTCTTGGATCACTTAAATATATTTCGTGATGGTATCTTGTATCAGTTATATCTAAATCATATCCATTTTCTTTCATATATTCGTGCATTAAATTAACTGTCGCAGGTTCATCATCATAAGAACCAAAGTGCATACATTGAACACATAATCCTTCGTCATAAGTTAAAAATTCAACTCTTGAAAAATCTTGTTTCTTTTTCTTTGTAGCTTCTTGGGTAGCCCAATCAAAGTCTTCTTTTGTAACAAAGTCTGGTAATCTAATCATAGATATAAAGTGCATAGCTTTTTTATTATTGTAATCAATAACACCTTTTAATCCATCTTGCCACCAAAATCCTTCAAGTGGTGGAACAATGTAATCAAAGAAACCATCTATCTTATGAGTTCCTTTATAACTCATCTTTATTGTATAAGCCACTCCATATAATAAACTTATTGTATTTTGATAATCGCCATTTTCTTCATTTGGATTTCCTGTTCCTCTTACTGCAATATAATTCATCTTTGGTATTTCAACAATACTAGGTTTATTTTTAGGCATATAATATTCTTTATATTCTTTTTTAAAATCAAAAGCCATAATTAACACTCCAATCTTTCTTACAAATTACTATTTATTTTACACATCCAAATTGTAATTTAACGAATAGTATGTGCTGTTATAATTGTATAACTACATGAGTTAATAGTTATTATTATATTTTCAATCTCACAATACCAATTCTTTCCTTGTTTAAATATATTACAATTTTTTTCTAAAACTTTATTTTTACAATATTCTACTACATCATTTGTATCTAATTTTAGATTTTTTTTAATTCTATCAATACCTATTTCAGAGTATGAATTTTATCAATATTTGATAATAATATTTCTTTATTCATTTAATTTAAACCTCTTTACTTTTTTCTTGGTAAACCTTTACAAGTTTCAATAACAATTTCTTTTAATAATTCTTTGTTATCTATATCGTCTACTAAATACATAGTTTTAGCACCATCATAAGGAATAGATTCTTGCATATTATATTTTTTATTACTATCTACTATTTTAATAAGTAATCTATCATCATAGATACCACCAAATAAAATATTATTGTAATAAAGTAAATATTCTCCCATCATTGATTTACAAGTAATGTTATCTAATAAATTTAATTGTTCCAATACAAAATCTCTATAATTTTTTGTTGTAGGCATTATATCAACTCACTTTCAAATTACTATTTGTTTCACTAAATATTTATATCAGAAAAAGCAAATCTCATATAGAGTCTGCTCAAATAAATTACAATTGATCTAACCACATAAATTATAATTTCTACTTGCTTAAAATAATTCCTTTCAAAACATTATCATTACTAGAATATATAAATTCAGTTTTATATTTTTTTCATCTGTTTACCTCCTACAAACTTACTATTTATTTAGTTAAATTTAAACTTTAAAACAATTATGCAATTTCTTTTTGAAACAATATTGTAATTTATTAGTTAGTCGGTCCTTTCCAGTTTTCAAATTTATCTTTATATTGCTCTATTTCTTCATGATTAATAATAAACTTATCATCCTGTTCTTCTAACTCTTCAATCCCTATCGGATTACATCCACCTGTTTCTAAATTATCAAGTTCGGTAATCAAAAAAGTATTTCCACAATTTTGACATTGTATTCTATTTCCTACTTGAACAAAATAAGCATAAGGTGATCCACCACAAGACTGACAAGTATTGATAACGATATGGAATTTACCATTTTCATCTTTTACTGCCAAAAGACCGATTATTACACCATCATATTCATAACTATAATAACTGACTTCTTCTGTTATTTTATCCTTACTGATAACAATATTACCATTTTCATTTTTTTCAGCTTGATAAATTTTCCCAGTAATTTCTTTTAATCCAGCTGGTGCATTAGAATAACTTTTAGTTTCATTCCCACAACCGGTGAATCCAAACATACCTATAAATAAAACTACAAATAAAACTAACTTTTTCATTTCACTCACTTCCTTTAAAATAATCTTCATCATCAATGACTTTAATTGTATTTTTTATCATATTCATCCAACAAGTATAAGTAATTGTCGCCTCTTCTTTAGGAGTAAATTCTATAATATTATCTCCTTCTTTTAATTCTTGTTTTATGTTAAATTCATTTATAAT
>CANQFE010000082.1 GCA_947598285.1 uncultured Bacilli bacterium | reverse complement strand
TTAGTAGGGGAGGGTACTATTATGTATTTAGCTTGTGTAAGAGAATTTAATTTTGTAAGATTACTTAATTGCATATTTTTTGCTTTTTTTGGTGTTTTAGTTTTATATGGTTCTTCCGTTTATGCTACTTCTTATACTTCTTACTGGAAGAATGATACTGTAGATTTTCCAGACTTTTCTGATTTAGTTGAACAATATGATTATTATGATGAAAAATCTGTTATAATTGCAAAGGGTAAAACTACTTTTTATTTATTTATATCAGAACATTCACCTTATAATTATAATGGAGCTTCTATTTATTTACCTTATATTGACTCATTTGTTATTAATAATAATTTTACACTTAATCCTCGTGGTTGTATAACTTATAAATTATCTAATAATTCTTGGGTTCTTTCAGATAAATATTATCAATATTTTCAAACACTTTCTGGTCTTACTGATGTTTATTATACTAATTACGATATTTATAGTGTAGTAAAATCTACTAATCAGTATTCTATTGCTTTTTCTAAAACCGCACCATTAGAACCAGACTATACTGATGTAAGTGGGGTAGGGGATACCTATTATTTGCTAAAAGGTTCACGATATATAAGTGCTGATACACCATCTGTTCCTGTATACTTATATTGCAACAAAATTTTAGCAGAATACAATTACATACTTGTATATTATAGTGACTATGTTCATACAGGAAGAGATGGGGTAGAGCAACATGATGGTTACCAGCTAGACTTTTTCTTTGCTAATTATCCATTCTATATAGAAAAAGATGTTGGTTTTTCTGGTGGCAATAAAACATCTACTATACATAATGATACTGATACGAACTACTATCATTTAGAGCTGAAGAGCGATTATTTTAACAATGAAACAACCAATTTCAACCTAGTTGATTTTGACATTGATAAATTTACACCTTATACAAAAGAAACATCTCTTGAGCATGGCAGATATAACCCAAGTAACATTATCTATTGTAATTATGGTATAAAAATTCAAGAGGCAGATGGAAGTTATACTCGTACTCCAGATGAGCAAGGTGTTTTATATTTACCTGAAGAAACACCACCTAGCACAGATGGTTCTGTAAAAGATACACTAGATAACTTAAACGACCAATTCCCAGATGATGGTTCTGAACCTGATACAAATACAAACACAGATGTATCAGAATATATAAAGCCTGATAGTGATGATGATATAGACTTTGATACAAATAAAGGTGGACAGACTATAACAGACGCATTTAAAAAACTATTCCAATTATTCAATTTTAGTGATAGTTTAACCAATACATTCAAAGATGTAAATAACTTTATATTTGAACAAAAAGAAGCTCCAGTTCTTTACTATTATTACTATAAAGATGGTGAGGTAAAAGCAATTACAAAAGTTGCCTCTCATTCTACAGGTGGATTTTCTGGAGATGGTAGAAGTTCTAAGATGGGCTACGGTGTAGCAAATTCTGTAGATAGTGTTAATGCTACAGATGAAAATATGGTTGCAGTTCCTATTTTAGATTTAAGTTGGTATGCACCATATAAACCAATTTGTGACATTATTATTACTGCATATTGTTACATTTACTTTATTTGGCATTTATTAAGGAACTTACCTGCAATCATACACGGAGATGTTAGTTCTCCAGATAATATTAATTAGGGGGCTTGATTTATATGTTATCCATAATTTTTAAAATTCTTATAATAGGTGTTGTTGTCAAATTAGTACTAACTGCTATAGGTTCTCTTAATATTGGCATAAGTTTAAATGTATTACCAATAGTTCAAACATTATCTAGTTTCTTTAGTGTAATATGCTATTTATTGCCTATGAGATACCTAGCACCATTATTTGTACTTGTTATATCAATTCAAGTATTTAAAATAATAATCTCAATTATAAGGACAATTTGGGATTTATTACCTATTGTATAAAAAAAAGGAGTATGCTAAAATGTTAAAAATTATATTGAGTGGATTTTGGGATGTAATAAAATCATTTATTGTGATGTTAAAAATGCCTTTGATTTGTTTAGGAATATTTATTTGCCTTTTTATTGAGATAATACTTACATATGTAATTATTGGATTGATAAAGGGGAGGAGATTTAAAAAAGGCACATCTTATGTAAAAATAAAGAAAAGGAATTTTATACAAAAGATTTTTATAGATTTACCAAAGCAAATTGTTGATGATTTATTCAATAAAGACCCTGATTTTTTTCCCTATCAAGGTCTTGTCATATTTGAAGGAAGGCAAGGAAACGGAAAAACAATCTCAGCAATACAATTTGCAAGAGAAATGCAAAAACAATATAGAAAAGCGAAATGTATAACAAATTTGAACTACAAATATCAAGATGATGAACTTGACCATTGGAAAAAACTTATAACATACAAAAATGGTATATATGGCGTAATTGGTGTACTAGACGAAACACAAAACTGGTTCTCCAGTTCTCAATCTAAAAATTTTCCACCAGAGATGTTACAGGTTATTACTCAAAATAGAAAAAACAGAAGAATTATTATTGGTACGGCTCAAAACTTCTATTTACTGGCGAAAGCAATACGAAGTCAAACAACTGAAGTTCGTCGCTGTGCGACGCTCTTCGGTTGTTTGACAGTAGTTAGAAGGTTTGAGCCTATTCTAGATAGTGAAGGGAATGTTCAGGAATTTAAAAAAAGAGGTATGTATTTTTATGTACACGATAAAGAATTAAGAGATAGTTACGATACATATCATGTTATCGAAAGTTTATCTGATTCTGGATTCAAAGATAATGCAGACATTCTAAGTAGAAATGAAAATGCTGCAGTAAAAGATAATATTGTTTCAATAGGGGGTAGAAGATGAATTATATAAATATTTGTTTAATGATAATATATATATATTTAGTTTATAAATATTATAAATCTTTAAAAGAAACACAACAAAAAATTGATGATAGTTTAATTGATTATTACGAATTGAAAAATAGAATTGACAAAATAGAAAAAACATCAGATGAAAAAAAATCAGTGTTAACATAATGCAATATGAGGAGGGTTCTTAGTAACACCCTCCGAGTGTCCCAATTTAGGGAAAATTTTTCTTAAAAATTGAAAAACTTTACATAATTTACAAAGGAGTTGTTTGCAATGATTGATACAGTAAAAATTTATTGCGGTATTGACAAAGATATTTACGATGTAGTATACAATAAATCAATCGTAAAGTCAAGCATCAATAAAAGTTCTGGCGAACTTCTTTACGAAATAGTAAACGATAGTTTAGAAGGTTCTTATAGCTCTAGTTTAAGTGTTAGAGTAGGGTGTGCAGTAAAATATCATTTAATAAATTTTGATTATTTTATGGAGATAGAGGGGAGTTACCACAAAATAATAAAAGGTTATAACTCACATGATGGAATATATAATTTACAATACATTGTAAATGGTTTTATAGAATTAGCAGAAAATGCTTATAATATAAAATTACCTACATTAGAAAATTGGTATCTCCAGAGATTAGATTTAGCAAAATGTTTTGACTTAATAAATCAACAAAATGTTACTGAATATATTAATAGCTTAAGCAACTGTAGATATGCAAGAAGAAAACTAAAGTTTTTTGCGAATGAAAGCTTGTATTATCCACGGTACAGTTACAACATTAAAGATTTACAATAAATCATTAGAATTCAGGAAACATGACCAGTTAAAATTTAGAGATACAGATTTTAAATTACAGAATTACTTTGAATTAATAGACGGATTTATAAGATTTGAATGTGAAATAAAGAAAAAGAAATTACAATTTATTTTTGGACAAGATTTAAAACATATAAGCGTAAAAGATTTAAAATATAAAGATTTTGAAAAAGTATGGAGTGATGAATTTATGAGATTGTTAGGAATGTTAGAAAGTGATTTAGAAATAGTAAGAGGAAAAGAAGATGTAAAAAAGCGTTTATTAAATTTGTATAAAAAAGCTAAAGCAATGCGATTGTTTAATTTTTATTGTGCTATTCAATTAAATGGTATAGATTTTGTGAAAAAAGATACATCTTCAACAAGTTTTTACCGTAATATTGATGAATTAAAACATGCACGCGTTGATTATTCACAGATGTATGAGTTTCATGAAATACCAAAATTTTATTTTAATCCTTTTGAATATGAAGAGGTCATATAATAGGGGGTAAGTGAAAAATGAAAGAATATAGAATAGTTGTTACACCCAAAAGTGGTAAAAAATATTCATTATGGACTTTTAAAGATTTCTTTTCATGTTATTTACAATTAACTGAAATGATAATAGATAAAAAAACACATGTAAGACCACAATATTATGTAACAAATGAATTTTACAAAAATGAATATCCT
>CANQFE010000081.1 GCA_947598285.1 uncultured Bacilli bacterium | reverse complement strand
TAAGCATATCCTGTTCCTTTTTGAGGCATTTCTTTGGTTAATTGATTATCTTTATAGAATACAAAATAAATATCTCCTGGATCACTTACATCTCCATGAATGAGATCTTCATTTTCTATGACTTGAAAACTGGCAAATGTTTTATATAAGAAAACTCCTGTGATTAGTAATACACAAGCTATGGTAAAGATTATGATACTTTTTTGTTTGTTATTTCTTTCTTTAAATTTCTGTAATTTCATTTGGAAAAATCACCATACCTATTTATGATGATTCTATCAAATACCCCCCCCCAGAGGTCAATTGACATAGGAATTTTGTCAAATGAAAAAGTATTTTGCAAAAAAAGAAGTATAGATTATTCTATACCTCTAAAAGATTATTTAAATTTCTTAATTACCATGTGTATCAATCTCAAATGTTATTTCTTGCTTTTCATCTTTAGAATAAATATCTTCTCTAAAATCATTTGTTTTATCTTTAAGCTCAAAATACATTTCTTGTCTTACTTTGGTAGTATTTGCATAACCTCTAGCATTTTGAACGTAACGTGTACACCAGAAATCTTTAAGACAATTTGTTTCACCATTATAATCTTGGAAAAGTTTATTTACTTGTTGTTGCATTTCTACAGAATCTTTTACTAACGCATCATATAATTTTTGAGCATACTCATCAACATTAATATATTTTAGATATGCTAATTTATTTTTTGTTTGTTCAAACCGACCTTGCTTATATTCATCAATAGTACTATACTGATTTTTAGAAATTTTTCTTATAGCCATATCATCAGTTTTATAATTATGAATACTTTGTGTTCCTTTGGAGTCATCATCTATATCATTATTAATTGTAGATGATATAGCATTAATATTACTAGCATATTCAACAAAGCCGTTGTCATAACCTGCATAGCCTAACATTTCATAAGATAACCATTTTAATGAATATGAGTCTGGCCTACCATAAGGATTATTCGGTTGATACCAATGAACTGCGTTAATTCCTTCTCCACCATATAAGTTATCGCCTCTTGAACCTTCTTTATAAATACCTGGTGCGATCATTATTTTATTTTCAATTAAATCATTAATATCATTTAATGGCATTTCTTGCCACTCTTCTTCCGTTAATTGGCTAAATTTGCTCACCAAACGAGAACGATATTGGCTTCCAGGAGATGAATATTTTTCTTCATTAGGATAACTTACTTGAATACCAATTTCAGCTTTTTGTTCAGGAGTTAATTTTAAGAAGGCTTGTGCTTCAATATAATCTATAGCATAAATTGTTTCAAACATTTTACTATAGAAATCTTGAATTTTTTCTTGGCTATCAATTCTTTCTGGAGTTGTATTTGATGCGACCTGATAATTATCTTTATAATTTACAGTTAAATTCATAACTATTGCTAAAGGACTAAACTCTTGCATTAAGAAGGCATCAGCATAATCTTCTCCACCTGAATCAAATCTACGATCATAATCTCTTAAGAATAATCTATCATCTAAATAGTGAGCAGTTTCATGTGACCAAGTCATAAATGTAGGATGTCCATCATCAACAGTACCATCAGTTTTTAAATCGGTATCCATAAACCCTGCTACATTCCATTCAATACGATCTCCCCAGTTACCAGCATTTACACCATAACTTGCAGGCCATACATTGACAACCTCATCAAAGTTTTTATGGAATGGTTCATTTGTTGAATTTGGAGTATTATACACTGAAACACCATTTTCATTTTTTGTAGTTCTTTTATCTACTTGATATAAATGAATATCGTTAAATATTTTTTCATCTTCTAAAATAGCATAAGCCGTATTATAATAAGATGCAATTCTATCAACATAAGTTTGCATTTTATTTTTAAAATTTGTTAATTCTACTTCATTTTCAGGATTTCCCATATAAACTCTTTGCGCGCCAATCGTAAATTGAGCAGGAGCAGAAATAATATAAGCAGCCGTTTTTGGAAGAGTTAATATTGGAAGAACATAATTATATACGGCATATCTATCTCCTTTATATTCATCATCTTCAGTACTAAAATGATCCCATAATGTATATTGAATTTCAGGATGATCTTTTACTGGTACTTCTACTAAGATTCCTTTAAATTGACTAGATATCCATTCATCCATATTATGATTACTTAAATGGGTAACAACATAATCTAAGAAATTTGATATACGATTCAGTTTCGTATAATCACTAAGAAGACTTTTATATACATTACCTGTAATATTTGTATTAAAGTTAGTTCCAGTTCCATTACCAATATACAAATTCGTTATTTTTTCAGGAGTTAAACTTTCATCAAAACCTTGCATATTAAACATTACAAAATCATAGAGTTTTATACCATCAATATCTAAATCATAAAAACGCCTAAAATAATTATACACATATAAAACTTTTTCAATTTTTTTATCTTGTTTTACTTCTCTTTCGATATAACGATTTATATCATTATCATTTGAAGTATTTGTATAATTACTATTAGATAAGTATTTTAAGACAAAATCTTTTAATTCATTTTTCGTTGTTTCATTATAGAAATCTCTATAAATTCTACTATCATCATTGATGGTTAAAACATCTAAATTGCTCGTATAATCTAAATCTTTTAAATAGTTGGTTAAATTATTGACTACTTGAGAATCAGCATTTATAACATAATGATTATAACTATAATCAATATTTAAATCAGTTATTTTATAAGTAGCCACCATATCATAAGTTTTATCATATGTTACTTTGTATTCAGATTTTTCGCCACTTTTAAATACTAATTTTATTTTACTTACTTTCTTAGAATTATCAGTGGTTAAATAAGTTACTATAGAACCATTTCTATCCACTGGAACAATATGAATTAATTCATCATTAATAAGTAAACTCTCTTTAACGTTTCTAGCTAACTCCACTATTTTTTCATTATCATAAAATGGCATTAATTTCATTAAGTTTCTATATAATTGCTCTTTGTCTATTTCATAGCCTTCTACTTCTTCAAGGTCAGTTTTATTTTCCAAAATTAATGTTGGTAAATCATCAATGGATGTATTTTTTAAGTCCCAAACGGTTTCATCAAATCCTAACGTTGTTTTAAAGAAATCTGAATTTATATCAGAAGATGTCACTTTTATTACACCATCAGGTAAATTACTTACTTCATTATCATTAAAATAATAATTTGGTCCTTTGCTATTTGAATCATTAGAAATCATACCATTTGAAGAATTACTAAAACTTACATTGTTAAATATAGTATTGTTATTACTAGTTGTAGATAAAATTCCATTTACTAACTTATCACAACCATAACCACAGCCAAAAGTAACTTTTGTATAGTTGTTTTCAACTGTACAATTATTAGCCATCCCAATTAAACCGCCTCGATAATTCCAACCAGTTGACATAGTTCCAACGACATAATTATTTTTTATTGTTGATCCAGTAGCAGCACCAACAAGTCCACCAAGTTGTTGCGTAATAGAACCACCTGGAAAACTAAATTTAGTAATTCTACAACTTTCAATAGTTGAGTTTGTCGCATTACCTACTAAAGTTCCAGATTGCGATGAGACATTTTCTTGAGAAAGTTGATATACAAAAATGTCTTTTATCTCTTCATTCGTGACTTTATTTGCTAAAGCACCTTGCATAGAACTTGATGCTAAAGTAATATCTTCCAATTTTAAATTTTCGATTTTTCCATCACTAATACTATTAAATAAAGGTTTCGTTAAATTTTTAATAGTATGTCTATTCCCATTTAAATTACCACTATAAGAATCAACATAGAACTCTGTGTTATCAGAATAAGCACTGGCATCATAATCTCTTGTTAATTCGACATCTTTACCAGCCTTTAAATCTTCTAGTAAAGCCTTGAAAGCATTTGCTGGATGCATTTCATTTGTTGCTTTATGATTTTCTTGTATCCTACCAAAATTGATTCTTATTTCTTGAGTTGTATTCTCATCATATCTACTTACAAATTTATAATTTAAAATAAGTATTAAATGTCCATCTACTTCTTTGACTTCTTTTATTTTCGTACGGGTTGTAGACATATTTGTCATAACAATCTCTACAAAGTAGGAATTTAACGCAGAATCTAATTCATTTTTTGATATTTCATCTATTAAAGTTATTTTTTCAATTCCATTTTTTTCTTCAGTTTTGTATAAATTAATATCGGTAATATTTTTTAATTCGATATTTTCTTCTGCTAAAGATATAACTTCATCTAAAAGTACAAACTCTTGAAAATGATTCTCGCTATCAAGAGTGGCATCAATATCTCTATCATAATGAGCCAAAACTTTAATATAATATCTTAAAGTTTCTTCATCACGCATAAAGGTAAATTCTTTTTCTAAGTCTTTATTATATACTACATTTCCTTTTTCATCAGTAATGATAACTTTAACATTATCAATAAGTGTATTATCTACATCTTTCAAGTCTAATGTTACTTTAATATTATCATTTACTTCTTCATAAGTAAAATCATTCATATAAGGAGTGTCTTTTAAAACCTCTA
>CANQFE010000080.1 GCA_947598285.1 uncultured Bacilli bacterium | reverse complement strand
ACTTGCATGTCTTAGGCATGCCGCCAGCGTTCATCCTGAGCCAGGATCAAACTCTCAATAAAAAAGATTTATTTCAATCTTAAATTTTAAGTTTAATCTAAGCTACTCAAATTGACTTTTTTACTTAGTTTTCAAAGATCGTTCGCGCTTTTTTATAAAGTGCAATATGAGTTTATCAAATCTTTTTGGCCTTGTCAACACTTTTTTGACATTTTTTGCAGAAATCATTTTTTTCTCCAAAACCATTCGATTTTTTACTCATTACTGTGCTTTTTTCCATTGCACGATTTACATTTTACACCACAAAGAATGTAAACGCAAGTAGAAATTTTAAATTCTTCGCATTTTTTTTCTAAAAAATTTAAAAAATCCATATAAACATTACCTTTTTCTCGGTAACTGCTATATAGTCTACAATAAAGTTTATGTAAATGCAAGAAAAAATTTCATTTTTTTATGAAATTTTTGATTTTTTTTGTTTTTGATACTTTTGATAGTAAGAAAAAATAAAATTTTCTTGGAATGGACCTTCATTTTTCTTTTTTAAATCAATGAGTTCAGTTAAAACATTTTTGATGATTTGGTCTAGCTCAGGACTATAATTCATGACTTTTTTATGATAACGATATTCATTACGGTCTAATATTTTAAATCCGCCATCTGGATAAACTCTTAAATCTAAATCATAATCAATGTATTTAATGGATCCGCCATCTATAATATAAGGAGTAGCAATATTACAATAATAAAAAAGGCCTGTCTTTTTTAATTGACCAATGACATTATACCATTTGTTCTTATAAAAAACTAAAATAGCTGGTTCATTCGTATAATGACTAGAGCCATTATGTTCTGTTAATTTGGTATGTTCATTTGCCATCACTAAAATTTCATCATCAACATAAACCACCGTAGATTCTTCACTTGTTTGATCTAAATAACCATTATGTTTATAGCATTTGATTCCTAGTTTATCTCCTTCTTTAATATTTTTCATAAATTAAACTCCGCTTCTTTCTGTATTATACAAAGATTTTTCTTTTTTATAAAGAAAAAGTTAAATAAGGAGTTCTATGGCTTTAATAAGAGGCGTATCAATAAAATTTCCCTCTTCATCTTTTTCATAATCAACATCAAAATCAGGAGTAATTCCAATTTCATCAATACAGCTTCCATCTGGCCTTAGCCACCGAGCCGATGTATACTTAACCATACTACCATCATCTAGTTTTTTCGTTTGTTGGACTTTTCCTTTTCCAAAAGAAGTTTTGCCAATTAAATAAGTAGTCTCTTTATGATTGTCTTTTAAAGCAGCAATTAATACTTCACTTGCACTAGCGGTACTTTCATCCATCAAAATGGCCACTTCATAATCTCTTTTTTCACTGGTTTTATCATAGTAATCTTCTTTTTTCTCTTTTTCATCTAAACTATAAACCAATGAATGTTCCTGTAAAAACATACTTGCTATTTCGACAGCTCCTTGCAAATATCCTCCTGAATTACCTCGTAAATCAATAATTACCTTTTCTGATCCTTGGGATTCTAAAGCTTCAAGAGCTTTGCGAAATTCTTCTCCAACTGTATTTGTAAACGAATCAATTTGAATATATGCTAATTTTTTGCCTTCAATTTCAATTAACTTTTTATTTAATGGTGTATTAATATAAGAAGCTGTCACTTGAAATGAATATGTCTCTTCTCCTCTTAGAACAACAATTGTATTTTCTTTTGTTTTATCTAAAAATTTGGAAATTTCGTTGGTAGTCTTTCCATCAGTAGTATTTCCATTAATTTCTGTTAAAATATCTCCACTTTTTAAGCCGGCTTTTTCAGCAGGAGATCCTTCATAAACTTCATAAACTTCATTATTTAAAATAGAAATCCCTATTCCAAGAAATTTACCACTCAAGCGATCTGCTAAATCACTTGTTTCTTCTTCACTCATGTAAGTAGAGTAATCTTCATCTAAATAATCTAGCATAGCCGCGATGGCTGCATTTACCATCTCTGTTTTGTCAATATCTTGATAGTAACTTTTCTCTAAACTATTATATACTTTTAAAAATTCACGAAGAGCATTATCATCTTTTAAACTAGTAGAACCTAAAACAATCTTACTATTATTATAAATGATTAAACTAGTTGTAAGACTAGTGACAATTGCCGTGATTAAAATGATAATACAAACCCATCTAAGAGGAAAACCACTTGTATTTTTCTCTTTCATATTTTCACCTGAATTCTTTTTAATCATATCATATTTTTTTTAAAAGCACAAAAGATATTTTCATAAAAAAAGATTTACTCTTGTGAAAAGAAATAAATCATTTTTTAGTTATTTGGTTTCTTAAAAGATAATCCTAAAGAAACACCTTTGTCATTACATTTTGAAGCCATCAATTCATTTAATTTAGCTTCTAATTCTTGACGATAAGTTTGATTAAAAGATGCCATATCTATTTTTACTTCTATAGGTTCTTGTTTTTTTGATTCATTTTTTAATTTTAATAACTCAGTTTCTTTTTGTTGTTGCTCTTTTTCTAATTCTGGAATTGCTTCTATTAATGCTTCAATCTTTTTCTTTGCTTTTTTATAATTTTTTCTAATAGGTAGCCAACAATATGTGATTACTCCTGTACTAGTTAATAATGCAGTAATGAAAAAAATAATATGTTGGTGGAATATTCCTAGATATGTTGTAAAAATTATAATACTTATTAGAAATGATGCCAAAATTTTCAATGAATCTTCTTTATATTCAATAGGACTATAAATTTGTATTGTATTTTTAAATTCTTCCAATGTTTTAATTTTTTCTTTTATTATTTCTATTTCATTTTCTTTTTGAATAATATTTTCTAAATTATCGTAGTATTCTGTTTGATATAATCCGCGATTCGTATCATAAATTGTTGTTGGATTTCCTTTAATATATTCTGTAATCATCAAAGATTTCCCCTTTCAAAATTGTTTTTTATTATATACTTTTTTTATCAAAAAGCAATAGTTAATTTTTGGGATAAGATAATTTAAGAGATGAACTTTTTTCTATTTCCTTTTGGTTTATTAATTCAGATAGTTTATCTTCTAATTCTTGACGATAAGTTTGATTAAAAGATGCCATATTTATTTTTTCTTCTACCACTTCTTGTTTTACTGATTCCTGTTTCATTTTTAACAATTCTGTTTCTTTTTCTTGCTTTTCTTTTATTAATTCTGGAATTACCCGTGTTAAATTATTAATCTCGGTCATGATTTTTTTATGTCTTTTCTGAGAAAAGTGGCTAATTAATTTATTCACAAATGCATCCATTACAATTAAGACCATATAGGAAGTGACACGCATCCAAAGATCTAATGTTGTAAAAAGAAAGAATATCATAATAAAGAAAAGGGTAACAATGAATGTGCCAAATCTTGTAAATGACCAAAAATGATAATCAAGGAAAATATTTTCTTGTTTTAAATTGATGTTTTCCTCAATTTTCTTCATTTGATCTTTTATTATTTCTATTTCATTTTCTTTTTGAATGATATTTTCTAAATTATTATAGTAATCTCTTTGATATAATCCGCGGTTTGTATCATAAATTGTTGCTGGATTTCCTTTCACATATTCTGTAATCATTTAACATTCCCCCATCCTAGTTTTTTTATTTTGTTATTGTAATATGTAAGTCTTTTAACTGACTTTCTGTTACCACATTTGGACAATCACTCATTAAATCAGAAGCACTGGCTGTTTTTGGAAAAGCAATAACATCTCTAATATTATCTGTATTAGAAAGAAGCATTACTAAACGGTCTAAGCCAATCGCAAGTCCTCCATGAGGTGGAGTTCCATACTTTAAAGCTTCAACAAAGAAACCGAATTTTTCTTTAATTTCTTCTTCTGTTAATTCTAAGGCCTTAAACATTTTGGCTTGGATTTCGGAATCATGGATTCGAATTGAGCCACCTCCAGCTTCATAACCGTTAATCACAATATCATAAGCTTTGGAATAACAATGTTTTTTATCATTTAATAATTTATCAACATCACTATCTTTTGGAGCAGTAAATGGATGATGACAGGCAACAAAACGACCTAATTCTTTAGAATACTCAAAAGTTGGAAAATCAGTAACCCATAATAAACGATATTGATTCGTTGCAATTAATCCTTGTTCTTTTGCTAGCTTGCATCTTAAAGAGCCCAATGTTGTTTTGACTGTTTCATATTCCCCAAATGTAATAAAAGCAATATCATTCTTTTGGAAAGAAAGTTCATGTATAATTGCATCTTTTTCTTTTTCACTTAAATTTTTCACAATTGAACCTGTTAACTCTTCTTCCATTTTTAAAGTAATTAATCCATTCGCACCCATTGATTTCATATAATCAGTTAATTTATCAATTTCTTTTCGAGAATAACAATCTTTTTTTCCTTTTAAAACAATTGCATCAATATTTTCCATATTTTGAAGAAAGGAAATTTCTGTATTTGTCAAACAAGAAGAAAGTTCCACTATTTTCATATCAAATCGTAAATCAGGTTTATCACTTCCATAAAACTTTATCGCATCATCATATTTCATTCTTTCTAAAGGCAAAGAAATTTTGATTCCTTTTACCTTTTCAAAAACAT
>CANQFE010000079.1 GCA_947598285.1 uncultured Bacilli bacterium | reverse complement strand
TTATTTTCTTTGACTAATAATGAGTAAAAAATGCACCATTTTTGTAAGATAATAAAAATAGATACATAGATTTAATCTTTCATATCATACTGATTTTTAGGAGGTGAAAGAGTTTGAAATTTAAAAAAGATGATGAGAACTATATTTATCAAGTGATTGGAAAAAATATTAAAAAATATAGAAAATTAAAAGGTTGGACTCAGGAACGCTTAGCGGAAGAAATTGATTATTCCCTCTCATTCATTAGTGGTATCGAATCTACAGAATACCATCAAACTTTTTCTCTAGGTGCATTATGGCGAATCTCTAGAGTATTAGGAGTTGATTTTTCCAAATTATGTGAAGATACTGATAACACTAAGAAAGTCAAATTTATTATATATAAATGTGATACCTGTGGTATTGAAACAAAAATGCCGATTCAAGTAGTAAAGCATTTTAAAAATATTTATGAATTAACAGGCAATAAGAGTATTCCAACTTTTGATTGTACCAATTGTGATGGGCAATTAAAACCGATTAATCCAATGGATTTATAAATTGACTTCTTTTTTTAAGTATGGCATAATAACTCTAGATTTAAAGAAAGAGGAAAGACCATGGATTTTATAAAGACACCAACTAAAGGCATGAGAGATATGATGCCAAAAGATATGGAATTAAGAGAATATGTATTAAATTTAATGAAAGAGGTTTATCATACTTTTGGTTTTGAAATGATTCAAACACCAGTTGTAGAACATATTGAAAATTTAACGAGTAAACAAGGGGGCGAGAATGAAAAGTTAATTTTTAAAATTATGAAACGCGGTGAAAAACTAACAGAAGGAGATATTCATGATTTTGATTCATTAGTGGACTCTGGACTTCGTTATGATTTAACCGTGCCTCTTGCTCGTTTTTATGCGAATAATATGCAAGAACTTTCCTCTCCTTTTCGAGCTTTTCAAATGGGGAATGTCTATCGTGCCGAAAGAAATCAAAAGGGTCGTTTTCGGGAATTTATGCAATGTGATTTAGATATTTTAGGAGAGAAAACTAATCTTGCGGAAATTGAGTTAATTACAGCAGTGATTACTTTTTTAAAAAAATTAAATTTTCAAAATTTTACGATTAAACTAAATGATCGTCGTATCTTACAAAAAATGGTAGAATATGTAGGATTACCTTTAAATGAGCTAGATTCCATTTTAATTTCTTTAGATAAACTGGATAAAATTGGGATGAATGGAGTAAAAGAAGAATTAGAAAAACTAGATATAAAAGAAGAAAAAATAACAAAATATCTAACATTAATTACTCAAGATACTTCTTCTGTTTCTTCTTATTGCAAATCTTTTGAGATGGACGAAAGCATTGTCAAAAATTTACAAGAAATTATCGATACTGTTTCTACTTTAAGTGATGCCAATTTAGTTTTTGATCCAACTTTAGTAAGAGGAATGGGTTATTATACAGGACCAATTTTTGAAATTATGGTTGAAGATTTGCCTTTTGCAATTGGTGGAGGCGGGAGATATGATAAAATGATTGAAAAATTTGCCCATATTCCCGTTTCGGCCTGTGGTTTTTCAATTGGTTTTGAGCGTCTTTTATTACTTTTGCAGGAAAGAGGATTTTCTCTTCCTGAAGAATCTTCTAAAGTTGCTTATATTATGACCGAAGAAAGTAATATGAAAGAAGTTTTTCAAAAAGCTCAAAAAAATCGTGAAGAAAAGAAAATTGTAAAAGTATTGTATCGAAATAAAAACTATAAATTTCAAAAAGAAAGTTTAGAAAAAGAAAATTATCAAATAGAAGAGGTCTAGAAGATGGTAAAATTTTCCATTATGAAACAAACAAAACAAACCATTCTATATTTAGGTGAATGTTATGCGTAAATACATATTTTTAATGGGCATTATTATGCTGGCTTTGATTATTGTTTCGATTGAACCAACTTATGGATATCAGGAAATTCCTAATGATGTCTATACTTTTGAAGAACAAAATAGCAATACTTTTTTCTCTTCTTTAATTGAAGATAAAAATACATCCATAAAAACAGTTTGTACAATTGATTTTTGTGCAACCTTAGAAGGAAAAAATTTAAAAGAAGCCGTCGAAAATTATAAAAAGAAATATCAAGATTATTTAACAAAGATGATTGGTGAAGAAGAAGCTCTTTCAACCATCTTAAAAGGATTTCCTATCACGAAAGCTGAATAAAATTAAAGATAACATCCTTGATGAATGTTTCTTTTTTTCATTTCTTTATCGATATCATTTATCAAAACTCTTTTTTTAATAAGCCATTCTGGTGCGATTAATTCTTTGAGATTGGGGTCTCCGGTAATTCGGTGAATCACAATCTCTGGACTTAAATATCCTAGTTGTTCACAAACAATATCAATATATTCTTCTTTGCTTAAAAGAGGGAATTTTTTTTCTTCATATAATTTTGCTAAAGGAGTATCTTTTAAAACAGAAAGCATGTGAATTTTAATTCCGTCAACATGGAGCTGATTTAAATATTGAACTGTTTCAATCATCATTTCTTTTGTTTCATAAGGAAGACCATTGATGATATGAACAACAACAGCAATTTTTCTTTTTTGGAGTTCTTTTACACAAGCGGTAAAGTTTTCCAAAGTATGTCCTCGATGGATTAATGCGATTGTTTTAGGATGAATGGACTGAAGACCTAGTTCGATAGTGAGAAATGTTTTTTGGTTTAGTTCTTCTAAATAATCCATGACTTCGGGAGAAATGGCATCACTTCTAGTCGCGATCGATAAACCCACGACATTTTTTTGCTTTAAAATAGCTTCATATTTTTCTTTTAAAATAGGTAACGGTGCATAAGTATTAGTCGCGACTTGAAAGTAACCAATATAAAGACTATTAGGCCACTTTTTTTCCATTTCTTTTTTCATTTTTTTAAATTGAGTCACTAAATCATCTTCTTTTTTTCCAGCAAAATCACCACTTTGATGAGAACAAAAAATACATCCACCCTGTTTTATATTAGGACAAGTGAATCCAGCATTTAAACTAATTTTACAAACTTTTTGACCAAATTTTTGACGATAAAAATAATTTAAAGTATGATACCTTTTATTATCTAAAGTATAAGAAAACATAAGTTCCTCCAATCAGATGTTATTTTATCATGAGAAAAGAAAAAAGAAAAGCAAGTCCTTGCTTGAAAGGTACTATCATGATACAATAAAAAAGAAAGTAGAAGGAAATATGAATGAATTAGAATTAGAACGTGAAATTAATGAATATGGAAAATATTTAGCAACATTAATTTTAAAAGATTATCAAGAAAGTCTAGGAAAAGAAAAAGAACTTTATGTATATCAGCTAACCCTTATGGATTTTATTACTTTAGATAAGTCCAAAAAACAAGAATATGCTCTTTTTTTACCTCTTCCTTCAAATCAAATGTCTTATGATCTTGCCATTACTGATTTAAAAAATAAATTACCATATCAACTTTTTTCTCTTTTCATTGATCCAGATAAAAAAGATGAAGAAAAAAGTGAATTAGAAAAACTTATGATTGAAGATTTAACAGTCGGCTTACGAGAAATATATACCAAACGTTTTTGTGAAAAACATCATATTCCGCATTTTTTTCATCAAAAAAAACTAAGTACCAATATTGCTCTTGATTTATTAAATCATAATTTTGCCGAGATTGATGAAGACAAAATGGTTTTTCAAACCAATTATATTTATATGAAACAGATGTATTCAATTAGTACTCATGGAAGAAATTTAGTTCATGATTATGATATGACTTATTTAACACCACGTAAATTAGAAGAGTTAAAAGGATTTTTACAAAAATATTTTTCCGTTGATACTTATTATCCTCTTTATGAACAATCTAATTCTTTAGAATTTGTAGTATCTCATTTAACAACAGAAATATTAAATCATTATGATGAAGAACAAGCATCCAAAATTTTAGAAGAATTTTCTCGTCTTTTTGTCAAAGAAAAAGAAGTGACTCGTCAAAAGAAAAAAAATTCTTCGGGACATTTAAGTGGAATCATTATTCCTTCTTCTTGTTTTCTTTTGGCACTTATTTTCTTTCTGACTGGTTATTTTTCTAATTTCTTTTTTCTTGGTACAGTTCTTTTGGGAACAGGAATTCTTTTCTTTTGGTTAAAGCGATAATATCGTGAAATTTTTTGTTAGAAAGTAAAAATTCATGATATAATCAAATTAGAATAAAGATTGGGTGAAGACAATGAACCAAATGGATGCGCATTTTAAAGTAGATTATAGTAAAGCCTTAAGTAAACCAGAGGCTATTTTTAAAGGAGCTAACTATCGGATCACTGTTCTTACCCCAAGATTAGTTCGATTAGAATATCATAAAGATGGTCATTTTTTTGATGATTTAACGGAACAAATAATCAATCGTGATTTTCCAATACCTCAATTCAAAGTTGTTCAAGATGATAAATATTTAGAAATTACAACCGATTATTTTCTTTTAAAATACCAAAAAGAGAAACCTTTTGAAGGCTTAAATATCGAAATATCTTTATTAAATTCAGATAAAACATGGGATATTAAAAATCGCGAAGTAAGAAATTTTAAAACTTCTGGTTTAGGAATTGATTTAGACAAACCAAATTATCAAAAGGGATTATATTCGGTTGATGGCTTTGTTACTTTGGATGATAGTCCTTCCATG
>CANQFE010000078.1 GCA_947598285.1 uncultured Bacilli bacterium | reverse complement strand
TTTAAATAATTTAATTTTAGCTTAGCATATTTTCCTAAAACTACATCATTTTTTGTTTCTGATAATTTCAAATTTGGAGATTCATAATTTCCTATTTTGCTATATGTAATTTCCATTTTTTCTCATTCCTTTCGTAATTTATTATTTATATTAATAATATTATAATAAATTATATATTCTTTTCAGTTAGTATAGAGCTAGTATTAAAAGGGGATTGTAAGGGGGAATTTTATAAAAAAATCCTCCCGTTTTTAACGCATTGGTTCCTTTCGTTTTTGTCTTTGATTATGCTCTTTTATACAAGCTATTATAAAATTTTCAGTTTCCTTGTCAGTTTTTATATTCGCTGGCAATAATTCATCAAGTAAACTCTGATTGATTTTAAATTTTAGTATTTGATTAGGCTTGTCCTCACTTATTATCTCATCAATTTTTTCAACACTTAACACATTTTCTTGACTTAATTTTTTTAGCCTAATTGCTTGTGCTAAAGATGGTGTTGTCTCAAGATATTGCATTATGTCATATAAATCTTTTTGTTGATTTTGCGTTAAATATGAAATTTCTACTGCTGGTCTAAATGCAATTTTCTTTTCATCTACCATTTTTAAGATTTCTGGTACAAGTTCTGTTAATCGTATATATCTTCTTATTTGCTCTCTACTTTCATTTTGTTCTTCTGCAATTATATCTCGAGAAGTTTGTCCATTTTCTAACTTATGCTCCATTGGTGCAGAAGTTAGATTTTTTCTTTTTCCTTGATGTTTCATTGCTTCTAACTTCATTTTATATGCAAATGCTTTTTCACTTGGTAATATTTCTTCTCTTTGCAAATTAGAATCCACCATAATTATTGTTGCTTCATCATCTGTTAATTCTCTTACTATTGCTGGAATTTCTGTTATTCTTGCTATTTCTGACGCTCTTTTTCTTCTGTGTCCAGATATCATCTCAAATCCACCATTTCCTTTAGGTCTTACTAATATAGGATTTAGTATTCCATATTTCTTTACACTTTCCACCATTTTTTTCATTTCATCATCATCTTTTACTTTAAAAGGATGATTTTTAAATTCTGATATTTTATCAATTGGTATCTTTCTTACAGTTTCAGTTGTGCAACTAGGTATGAATAATTCTTCTATTGTTGGTAATTCAAATTTTAAATTTCCTTGTTTCATAACTCTTCCTCCTAAATTTCATTTGCCGTTTTGTTTGCTTTTAGCAGATAATTGCTAATTTTAATTAGTCCTATG
Source organism: uncultured Bacilli bacterium (assembly GCA_947598285.1). Taxonomy (GTDB): domain Bacteria; phylum Bacillota_I; class Bacilli_A; order RF39; family UBA660; genus Ventrenecus. Next base: position 3,443 of record CANQFE010000078.1, on the reverse strand, counting down.
AAATTTAAGGTAACCGGAGTTGATTTAGTAACTGGGGATATTCCCGTAAGCGAACCTAGTTATCAAAAAGCTATAAATATAGCAAGTGAATTTCCTTCTATTCTATTTCCTGATGGTTGGAAAGCAAATTTGAATGGTGAAAGTTTGATTAACTTCCACCTCTATTTTTTAAATTAATGTAGGTTAAACTACATTTTCTTTATTATCTAAAATCTGTTCAATTGGAGTAAAGTCATCTATAGCTACTGCATTAACTAACTGTAATTCACTTCGTTCATAACAGTTAGTAAAATTCTCACTAATTGTATTTAATGGTGCAAAATTAAATGTAATAAATACATTTTTATCTTTATCAATTTCAATTTTATCAACAAGTCTATATAAATATGATTTATCTATTTCTTTCATTTCTAAAAATTCATTTATTAACTTATTCATTTTATCATTATTATTTTTACTTCTATCTAAATGCTGTCCTTGTAAAACTTGAAAATTGCCCATTAATTCAGACTTTTTTATATTTAATTCTTCTCTGTCTTTAATATATTTTTGAGATATTCTTAAAAAATCAGACTCTGTTAATACTCCGTTTTAATTTATCTTCATATAATTCATCCATTATTCTGTTGTTTTCTATGATCTTAGTTTCTATAGTTTCTATTTGCTTTTTTACTGATGACAATAAATCTATCGTTTTATTTGCTACCTTTTTGTAGGTTTCTTCAAGCATTGATTTATTGGCATAAATTTTGCAAACCTTTTTGATGACTTCTATTATTTGTTCTTCAAATTTATAGTAATTTAAATTTCTTGTATAACAGCCTCTTTTTTTATAACCTGTATCTACAATATATGGAATTTTAGGACGATCGACTTTGTGATTTACCTTTAATACAATTTGCATTTGCCATCCGACAATGTTTGCAATAAATCAATCCTCGAAGTAAATAATCATATTGTTTTACAACTTTTTTTGCTCTTTCTTTATGTATTATTTGCACTTTTTCAAATACATCTTTATCAATAATTGCTTCGTGTGTATCATTTACTCTAATGTGTTTTTCTTTTTCAACTTTACGAAGTTTCTTTACTTTATAAGAAACGACAGATACTTTATTTTGAATGGTATTTCCAATATAAACTTCATTTTTTAACATATTGCATAATGTTGTTTCATTCCATTTAAAAGTTGTTCTTTCATCTTGAACAATACCTGTCTTTCTGTATCCAGAAGGACTTAAAATATGATTATCATTTAAATACTTAACAATTAATTTACTTCCAGTTCCATTTGCATACATTTCAAAAATTTTTCTTACTATATCCACAACATTTTCATCAACAACCAATTTGTTTTTGTTAACTCCATCTTTTTTATACCCGATAAGCAGGTGTGCTACATAAATATTCTCCTTGTTTTTGTTTTTCTTTAAAAACACTTCTTATCTTTTTAGATATGTCTTTTGCATACATATCATTTAATATGGCTTTGAATGGTGTAATATCATTGTTTACGGTTTCACTATATGTATCTATACCATCTAATATTGAAATATATCTAACTTTATGCTCTGGAAAATAATTTTCTATATAAAAGCCTGTTTTTATATAATCCCTACCAAGTCTTGATAAGTCTTTTGTTATTACCATATTGATTTTTTGACTTTCTATATCTGTAACTAATCTATTAAATTCAGGTCTATCAAATGTAGTTCCAGATACTCCATCATCCACATACTCATCTATAACAGTTAAATTATTTTCTTTTACATATCTCTCAATTATTTTTCTTTGATTTCCAATACTTTCACTTTCCCCCTTATCGCCATCTTCTCGTGATAATCTTATATACATTCCAACTCTATAATTTTTGTTTATTTGTTTAAACATTTCACTCCTTTCCATAAAAATATTTACATTAGAATAATTGTAACATGATATTTATATTTTGTCAGCTCTCTTTTCAATATTTTTATTGTTTTTCTTTTGAGTAAAATCGCAAAACATTTTACAAATAACTTTATCAATAGGTGGTTTTGTTTTATTAAATTTGCAGTATATTTTTATATTATTTTTATTCAAAACATACACCTCTTAATAATGTTTATTATTATTAAAATAAGATATTCATAAGTATAGAAAATTTATGAATAAAAATTTTAATTTAAATAATTTATAAGCATTATAATTCGGCTTTAATATTTTTTATTAAAATGGGTACAAAAAAAGAAAAATGTGGAGAAAAAAAGATATTACTTTTTACTAAATATAGAAATAAAAATTTATAAGTAAACCTTTTAATTTTTTTGTTTCGAATGTTGGATCATTTTTAATGCCCAATATTCGCCAGCTTGGTGTTTTGACACCCTTTTTGCTGTTTAGGAGAAAATCTCCTAATACCTTTTTAAGCCCTCTGGGAGAAAATTTATAATAAAAATAAACTGTGTTTTTGTTCACAGTTTATTCATACTTTTATTATTTCATCGTCAAAATTTTTATTTATATTTTTAACATTATTCATTGAATAATATCTTATTTTATTTTATTTTTATTTTACTATTTATAATTTTTGCATTTGGTGCATATTTTTGACACATTGACTCAACTAAAATCCTTTCACCATCACTCATTTTAGGTCCAAGAACAATTTCAATATTATTGAATGCTTTGTTATTAATTTCTACATCATAATAGTACTGATAACATCCAAATCTTTCACTAGACCAATTTATTAAAATATTCTTGTCATTGTAATCATAAGGTAAAACAAATAAAGAATATCTCCATTCTGATTGAAAACTCCATGCTTTAGTTTTAATTTTTCCAATGTCCTTAAATCTGTAATTACCATCATCTTTTTTTTCCAACATGTCAAACACTTTTATGTCTTTTTTATCTGAATATTCTAATTTTCTTAAAAAAGGAACTGTAGGTATAACAATTAAATTTTTAGCACTAAATAAATCTTTAGGAATATATGTTTTAAATTCTTGACCACCATTATAATAAGCTAAAGTCTCATTGTGCTCGTTAAATGGAAATACTTCCATTTTTATCATTACACCATGCATGTTTTTTGTGTACATACTCCAAAAAGGAATGCTTTCATCTTTATCTGTCCAACAACTACAATAACAATATTTTCCTATTCCTTCAGTATCTGATGTTCTTATTTCATCAGGATCATCAACATCAATTAGACTATTAAATCTTATCGTTTTATTCTTTAATATTAAAGCTAAATTTTCTATACTTGTGTAATGGAATAAGTAATCTGGATATTCTTTTTCTTCAAATTTCATCAATAAAATTCTCCATTTCTTTATTTTGTTTTTTGCAACTATTGTATAATATATTTAATGATCCAAACTATCTTTAATTGCATTAGCTACAATATTTGCTAATCTCACTGGAACTGCATTTCCTACCATTTTATATCCATC
>CANQFE010000077.1 GCA_947598285.1 uncultured Bacilli bacterium | reverse complement strand
TTTATTACTACTATCATAACGATAAGGAGAAATAAAATGATAGCAATGAGCTTTAGAACTTTTATAACAAAAGTCTTGGTCTTCATCTTTATCAAACCTCCTCTCTATAAGAGATTTGGTAGACACTCAACAACTAATATTCCCTACGAAAATTATATCAAACAATTGTTCTTTGCACAATAGAATTTGATACTAAATTTATGACAATTTAGAAAACACACTTGCAAATTGACAATCCAATATGCAAATCTAAATCAGATGGGAGATAGAAAATGAAAAATTATTTTATTATTCATGGATTCAAAGGTAGTAATATTGAAAATTGGTTTCCATGGTTTAAGAAACAAGTAGATAGCCAAGATTGTTTATGTATAATACCTCAATTTCCGATTGATGATAAGCATCATATCTATAGTGAGTGGAAAAAAATTATGGATATTTATAATAAAGAATTTAATTTAATGGATGAAAATACTATTATCATAGGACATTCAACGGGAAGTATATGTGCATTAAAATATATTTTGGAAAATAAAATAAGTATAAAAAAATTAGTTTTAGTTAGTGGCTTTAATAATTATTTATCACCAGACGAAAGTGATATTCATAATAAATTAAATCCATCTTATTATGTTAATGATTGTGAAATATCTAAAATTAAAGATTATGTAAAAGAAATAGTATGCATATATGGTGATAATGATCCATATATACCACAAGATGTTTTAAAAAAATTTGCTAAATCTATAAACGCTAAAGAAGTCATAATAGATAATGGTGGGCATTTAAATGAAGAAGCTGGATATAATTCCTTCCCAGAACTTTTAAAAGAAATTTAAAAAGACAAGTTGTCGTACTTCTTCCTTTAGGGCACCAGTGACGTTTCTATTCGAACTTTTTCGAATATTGAGATAAAAGAGTAACCCCCTTAGGTGATTTTGATACATTTGTCAAAATACCTAGGGGGTTAATTATTTTGTCCTAAACAAAATATGTTTAACAAATAAATATTTGCTAATTTAATCTTAGAAAATTTAAAAATAAAGATTTTGAATAAAAATTTTAAAGCATGTGATATAATTGAAAACATAAGGAGGTGTATTATGGACAATAAAATAGTAAGTTTTGGATATAATACTGAACAAAGTAATTTTGGCTTCACTGCTTGGGAAAGTACGGGAACTAAATACAATTTTAATATTGAAGGTAATGTACTAGGAATTTTTTCTAGTAATAATCATTATTATTTATTATCACAAGTAACCAGTTCTTTTGGTGATGATTGTATGGTTGGTACTATTGATACAAGAGAGGTTACAATTGAAAACCCAGAAAATGCATCTTATATTTTGCTTTCTAATAATGAACCTAGTGTTGAAAGTATGACAATATCTAAAATTTTAAGTACTACAAAAACAAAACAAGAATTGGCAAATGGAATGAGTATAGAACAAACTACAGCTTTTCAACAATTAGCAAAATTAGGAATAGAACTTGTTAAACAGGATTTTGAATTATCTGAAAAAGTTACAGTTTGTGGAATAGAAAATGAGCATTTTAAAAGTTTTCAAGAAAAATATATTGGTAGAGCAAAATAATTATTTGTTTAAATGATATTTCCATTTCTTTTCGCTTATATCAACTATATTTATTGATTTATTTTTTATATCTGCTTTTTTGGTAAAATTGTAAATAACTACGTCACTCGCACCAAAATGATATGAACTCAGACCATCTTCATAAAATAATTTGCATTTTTTATCCAAGCAATGTATAATATCATCGTCTGAAAAATTATCATTATTTAATTTGTTCAAGTTTTCATGACTATGTGTGCCTTTGAACAGAATGAAAGGAATGAGTGGTTTTTATGGAAAGCATTAGTTTAGATACAGTTGTAAGAAATATATATAATAATAGAGTTGAATTTATAAGAAATAAAAATATCGAACTTGAAAGGGAATATTTTACAGTAAATAGCAAAAACATTCCCATTAGAGAAATAATGTATGGAGCAAGTTTTGAAGATCATTTTGCAAAATATAAAACTGCGGTTAAAAATGGTAACGAAAGTGAAATTAGTCAAATATTTATGTTGTTACAAGAATATTTTTTATTTTCTTATGGACATGATATGATGTTTAAAAAGAAATTAGAGGCTGATATATTTACTTCAGTTCCAATAGAAGATTTAATATATCCTAAATTATTAGATACTGTAAAAGAAAATTATAATGATATTTCTGTTATACGAAAAAATCCAAATTTTAAAGCTAATATAGATGGTATTGATAGATTAGTATTCACTTATAATGAGCTTCAGTCATTACTTTATTTATTGTATTGTAATGATTTCCAGTTTCCAAATAGTTGGGAAGAATTGTTTCCAGACACGCATGAAAATATAATTAATATATTAGATAAATCAGGTATGACTATAGGAGATTTCCTACATGCATTAATTGACTTTAAATGTAAAATGATGACTGAAATTTTAAGTGAAATTGGAGAATCAAAATTAAGAGCTGATTATTTAAAAAAAGTAGAAACTTTAAAAAAGAAAAAACATACCCAAACCCAAACTTCTATTTATATTGATTTACCTATTACATACTTTTTAAATCATTCAATCATGGATTTTTTAAATGGCAATTTTAGTCAACCATCAATATTATATGATGATGCAACAGCCAAAAAAAGAAAATTATATCTGTAATAAATAAAAAATATAAAATTTATGACCCAAAGTTTGATCATAAAAAAATAAAAATCAGAATTGATTTAAATATGAAAAAAGTACTAATTAAACGATAAAATTAGTACCATTATCTAGAATTTTTTCAATATTGTATCATTTATTTGTTTTAAGTCGAGGATAAATGTTGGATGTTGCCTTACAAAAAGAAATATGCTATTATATTTCATATAAGGGAGGTTTTATATATGTATAAAAGTGATTTTGAAATTTTAATAATGACTTTACCAGAAAATAGTGTTAAAAGAGCTTGTTACGTCGTACGTGAATATATAAAAAATGATTTTTCTAGTCCTTTAGTATCAGAGGAAGAATTTTACAGTTCTTTAAGAATATTATTAGCACATGCATATCAAACAAGTGATGATAAAACTACTGTAGAACAATGGTATTGTGAAAATGATTGTGACAGAAATAATGGATTATTTGAATTCTGTCCAGGAGAATTTCAAATTAATGGGAAATCAAGAACTTTATGCAAGTATTATATCGATTCAGGAAATAAATAAATATTAGTAGCAGTTACTAATATTTTTTTTACCAATCATTATTTTAATTTCATAAATTTTGATAACATTTATATTAGAAATGAAAATGGAATCTTTCAGTTTCCAGGAGGACATTTGGAAGAGGAAGATACTTTCAATGAGTGTTTAAAAAAGAAGTTTTGTTAGTAAGAACAGACCAGCATTATAATTTAGATAATTTAAAATTGGATCAACAAAAATTAAATGAAGAATATGAATGCACATATATTCCTACAGAAAAACTAAAAGGCATATTTCTTGAAAACAAAAAATCATATAAAAACAAAATATTTAAAAAAAAAATTAAATAAGCGGATTTGCATCAAAATCATCATCACTTAAAATTTCTGTAAGAAAATAAATAATACTAGCAATTAAAACAAGAGAAGCCGCGATAAGATTAGCATGGCTTAAACAATAACTTTTTAAAGAAGAACAATTTTGAGCTCTTGAATAGGAAAGAATAAAAAAATAAAGAAAAATAAAAAATGAAATAGCCCCAATTGTAATATTTATAGTTTTAAAACGTTTTTTACTTTGGCGATTCTTAGTATAAACATAATCTCGTTCATAATAATTTGAAAGTATAGCAAAACTAGCAATAAATAAATTAATAATCCAAATAATATCTTCATTGCTTAATTCTTGCAAAGTTTGATTAACTTCCTTCATAAAAACATTATATGTGCTTTTAAAAAGGATATGAAAAGTAAAAAAATTATGATAAAATAAAGATGTGGTGAAAAAATGAAAAATAAATATCAAAGGATGAGCAAAGAAGAAAAAAAAGAATGCAGACAAAAATATTATCAAACAAAAAAAGGACATGAAATGCGAATCCGCCTCATAAGATTAAACGTAATTGGAATTACAGGAATTATTTTTGCAATATTTTTAGTAATCAGCGGCTATATCGCCGAAGAAATCAACTGGGCAACATGGGTAATGGCAATCACATTATTTGTCTTTTCCATCATTTTTATAACAGGATCATGCTTAATTAAAGGAAAAGTTTTAAATCAATTTGCTATCAAAGGAAAATAAGTGAAAATAAGCAAACTGTTAAAAAAAGTGAAATAAATATTGACGAGAACGAAGAATTATAGTAAACTTGAAAAGTAAGCACTTGGAAATGGAGTAGTACTCAAGTGGTTGAAGAGGCGCCCCTGCTAAGGGTGTAGGTCGGGCAACCGGCGCGAGAGTTCAAATCTCTCCTGCTCCGCCATTTTTAAAAAATGGAAAAAAAGAGAAAAATTTGCTAAATTTTCTCAAAAACACTTGTCAAAAGACACATTATAAGATAAAATGTAATAGTCGTTGACAAAATGGGCTTGTAGCTCAGCTGGTTAGAGCGCACGCCTGATAAGCGTGAGGTCGGAGGTTCAAGTCCCCCCAGGCCCACCATTTTGTTGGCCCGTTGGTGAAGCGGTTAACACATATGCCTTTCACGCATACATTCATGGGTTCAAATCCCGTACGGGTCACC
>CANQFE010000076.1 GCA_947598285.1 uncultured Bacilli bacterium | reverse complement strand
GAACAAATTTATAAAAAAACTAGATTTTATCTAGGCTAATTCATTTTTATTATTCAAAACTGTCAAAGTAGGGAGTATAAGTAAGAATGAGAATGGGAAATTCTTTAGAGCATTAGATAGTATTGAGACACTATCTTTTCTGTCAAAGAGGAGGGATAAGATGAAATTTATGAAGAATTTAGAATCTTCTCAGTATGGTCTGGAAGGATTAAAAAAAGAAGTAAAAGAAGGTTCTTGGAATCGTGAAACGATTGAAGAAGATAAGAGTAGAGAAATTATTTTTCGAAGAACTCAAAATGAAGAAACAGAATCTCTTTTAAGATATGAAGATTATAATGAAGACGATGAATTTTTAGCTGTATATTATCATACAACTCCTGAATGGGAATGTGCTTTAAGGGTTTCTCAATCCTTAGGAATATCTTTAAAAACCTACTTAGAACAGAAAAAAGTAGAACGAGTGTCTATCTTAAAATTATTGTCTCAGTTACCTGTGACGGATTCTGATGTTCTAAATTCAAATATGAACAAACGCGCGACAGAAGTAGTAGCTTTAAGAAAAGCCCAAGAACTTGGAATAAGGCCTTATGATTATCTTCAAAAATTAAAACAAGAGCAGATTCAAAAAGAAACACCCCAATTTACATCTAAAGAATCTGCTGTGAAACCTATCTCACAAGAAAATGAAGAATTTCATTTAGAAGAACATCCTGAGATGATTGCGTCTTTAGATCATGTAATTTTATATCAAAATACTTTAAATTTAGATGTCATGGGTTCTGCTAGAAGACATCATGGTGAAAATGATATTTTTCGAACAGATAATACTTTATATTTAAATATGCTTACTGAAAAGGAGTTATCGGAAGAGGTTTTACCAAAAATAGGGCAAGCAGGTTATCCAATTTCTCATCTTTTTTCATCCTTAGATGTTGTAAGTCGAGTTACTTTATTAGAACTCTTATATGAAAATGAAAGAGAAGCAGAATGGGAAGAATTATATAATGAAAATTTGCAATTAATGGAAAGAGATAAACAAAACCTACAAAATATCAAAGTTCAAATGTCTAACTATTATTATGGAAAAGTTAGTAATGATGTTGATCGATTAAAAAATTATAATTCAGAAGAACTTTATTATGTTTTAAAATGGATGGGATTAGTATCTTCCGAATATATTTTATATGCGGCCAGAGAAACCAATAATCAGGATTTTATTGAGCGTGTCGAATATATTGTCGAAACCAATAAATATTTTGCCGCGGCAACAATCCTCTATACCATTTTTGGCAATTGTCCAGCAGTTGCGTTCAGTATGTATGAAGATTCAGAATTAGAGCTTTTATCTAGTTGGTTAACGGAAGCCCAAGAAAAAAATTATGGTTTAAAATTTAACATTGTAAAAGAATGTCTTGATTATTATCTTTTAGAAAAAAATCGAGGAATAAAACGTTAGAAAAAATTTTAAAATCAACTATAAAATAATAATTGCCAACATGTCAATTGACTTCTGGGGGGGGGGTATTTGATAGAATCATCATAAATAGGTATGGTGATTTTTTTAAATGAAATTACAAAGATTTAAAGAGAACAATAAAAACCAAAAAGTAATATTAATATTTACCATAGCTTGTGTACTACTAATTACAGGAGTTTTTCTATATAAAACTTTTGCCAGTTTTCAAGTGATCGAAAATGAAGATATGATTAATGGAAGTATTAGTAATCCAGGAGATGTCTACTTTGCCTTTTATGTAGATAATAAAATCACAAAAACAATTCCTCAAAAAGGAAGTGGATATGTCTTAGATGAAAAAAATAGTTACTGTGGAGTCTTAGGAGAAAAAGATGAGTCAATTAAACCCATATTAGATGAAGAATATAACTTAACAATTAAAGGAGTCACAACAACAAAAACGAAATGTCATTTATATTTTGTGAAAGGAATCTATATTTTAGGCAAAGGAATACCATTTGCTTTTGAAGGAGAAGACGGTCTTTATGAAATAACTCATGATGAAGTAAATGGAACAATAAATGATCAAGGATTTCAACAAACTGAATACCGATATGTCGGAAAGAATCCAAATAATTATATTAAATTTAATGACGAAGATTGGCGAATCATAGGACTTGTGAATGTATTAACAACCAATGGAACAGTAGAACAAAGAGTGAAAATTGTAAAAAATGAAAGTATTGGAGCATATAGTTGGGATACTACTGTAAATGATGGATTACGTAGAGGAGAAAATAAATGGTATAAGGCTGATTTGATGACATTGTTAAATGATTACTATTATTATAGTAAAGTTGATCAACAATGTTGGGTAGATGAAGGAAATTTAAAAACAAAGCAAATTTCTTGTTCTTTTGATGGAGTTAATGGAAATATAAAGGGTTTACAAAATGTTCATAATATGATTGATGAAAATATTATATGGACGTTAGGGGAAAAATTTGCAACAAATATAACGACACCGGAAGCATATCAAAAAGAAAGAATTGTAAATAATGATGATAGTAAATGGCCAAATGAAACATCAAAATCTTCTTTTCATAGTATAGGACTTATGTATCCAAGTGATTATGGATATGCTTATGGAAATCGAGATTGTACTAAAAATAATCCACTTGGTACTCAAAATAATCCTCAATGTTATGAAACAAATTGGTTTTCTGTTGATAAATTATATAGGCAGTGGTTTTTAACAGCTAGCATTAAAGACAACTTCAAAGTACAATCTCTTTCAGAAGGAAAGTATTTGTATGATGGAGTTGATGCTTATGGAGCAAGTCATGTCCATCCTGTTCTTTATCTAAAACCTACAGTTAAAATTATTGATGGTTCTGGGATAAGTACTGATACCTATATTTTAGAATAAAAAAAAACAAAATCATTTGTCTTTTTCAGTTTTTGATTTTGTTTTCCAAGTTGTTTCACCACAAGTCGTGCAAACGTATGGAACTAAAATATCTTTATCGGTAGGATAATCTTGTCTAGTTAAATCGACACAAAGAAGTCCGGTTTCTTGGTCAAAATAGGCACGACCTTCTACTGATTTTTCACTGCAATCACTGCAATTATTATTTTTCATTTTTCCTCCTTAACTTTATTATGAACAAAACTTTTGATATAATACTTTTGAAAGAAGGAAAAAATATGACATTTCGTGTTTCAGTAGGAATTAGTAATCATCATGTGCATTTAACAGAAGAAGTTTATCAAAAATTATTTCATAGTCCATATGAAAAAATAAAAGATTTAACTCAAAAAGGAGAGTTTGCCACTGATAAGATGGTCACTTTGGAAGGACCTCATGGCAAAATTGAACGAGTTCGTTTTTTAGGCCCTTTTCGTTCGTATAATCAAGTTGAAATTACTGCCACGGATGCACATCTTTTAGGAATAAATCCACCAGTGCGAAAAAGTAACGATTTACAAAATTCAGAAAAAATTACTTTAATTGGCGATGATGGCCAAGTAACTTTAGAAAATGCTTGTATTTTGGCAGAATGTCATATTCATATGAATCAAGATGATTTAAAAAAATATGGTGTAGAAGATAATGAAATTGTCAAAGTACATGTTGGTCAAAAAAGAAAAGGAATTATGTATGCCCATATTAAGGCAAGTGAAAATGGAGTATTAGATTTTCATGTTGACCGGGATGAAGCAAATGCCTTTTTGTTAACTGACAAAGATGAAGTGATTGTAGAAAAATGCCAAGAAGAGGATCTATTATGACTTGGAAAATTGGCTCTGTAAAAATAAAAAATCAAGTAGTTTTGGCACCTATGGCTGGATACTCTAATACTAGTTTTCGAAAAATTATTAAGGAAATGGGAGCTGGTCTCATTTATGCTGAAATGGTAAGTGATAAAGCCTTAACTTATCAAAATGAAAAAACGTTAGAATTATTAAAAATGAGTGATGAAGAACGGCCAATTGCTCAACAAATATTTGGAAGTGATGTTAAAACTTTTGTAGAAGCCGCGAAAATTGTAGAGAGAACAATGCATCCAGATATTATTGATATCAATATGGGTTGTCCGGTTCCAAAAGTTGCCATTTCGGCTCAAGCTGGAAGTGCTTTATTAAAAGATCCCGAAAAAATTAGAAACATTGTTTCGGAAGTTGTCAAAGCTGTTTCAGTTCCTGTAACTGTAAAAATAAGAAGTGGTTGGGATGAGAAGTCAATTAATTGTGTGGAAGTTGCCAAAGTAATCGAGGAGTCTGGAGCGAGTGCAATTACTCTTCATGCAAGAACACGTAGCCAAGGATATTCTGGTCATGCTGATTGGCAATTAATAAAAAAAGTAAAAGAAAGTGTTTCTATTCCAGTGATTGGCAATGGCGATATTTTAAGTTGTTATGATGCGAAAAGAGTGCTTGAAGAAACTCACTGTGATGCCATCATGATTGGAAGAGGAGCTTTAGGAAATCCCTGGCTTATCAAAGAATGTGTTGAATATTTAGAAAATGAAACACCACCAAAAAAAGTTCCTTATGAAGAAAAAATAACAATGATGAAACGCCATTTTGAATTACTAAAAAAAGATAAATCAGAAAAACAAGCATTGTTAGAGATTCGAAGTCATATTTTATTTTATTTAAAAGGAATGCCTCATGGAAAAGAAGTAAAAGAAAAAATATGCCAAGGAAAAAGTGAAGAAGAAATTTTAGAGATTTTAAATCAATATTCCCTTTTTTTAAAAGAACTTAGTGAAAAATAGGAAAAGAAATGTGAAAGGATGAATATCATTCTTTTTTTAGACATTGAAAAGGGGAATATTTGTGAAAAAAATCGTTGAATTAAAAATTTAATTCTCGTAAGAAGAACAAATCGATAATAAGAAACTAAATGCTCGTTGAAAACGGGCAT
>CANQFE010000075.1 GCA_947598285.1 uncultured Bacilli bacterium | reverse complement strand
TCAATCACTGGTCTAATATAAGCAGGTGTCGTGGAAAGTACATTTTGAATAGCTCCAGAAGCATTATATATCGTTATCTCAGTTGGCGAATTACTATTTTTATGAACATGAAAAGGTTTTAACTGACCTACTCCAGAGGGTTGAATATGAGAAGCTTCACTGGCTAAAGGTAAACGAATATAAAAAGGTTCCTGCGTATATCCATTAAGACTCTGCGGATAAGAAAAATCACCATCTTGAAAAGTTTGAGCAACTAACTTTCCTTCTTCTTTCACTCGTTGAAGACCAATATGGCTTTGAAACCAATTCATCACAATATCTGAAACAATCGTCTGTCCATACCTTCCAGAAGTAATCTGAAAAATATTGTAATCTCCATTTTCAATCGGATACCAAGTAGGTTCATGATATTGGCTTGGATTTCTTGAATCATAATAACATGTACTTGGATCATAAACATTAAGAACCCCGCCTCCATCATTAATATTGAAAATTGGAACATCTCGGCATCCTCTTACTTGACAAGCATTATCATCACAATTTCCATAATATAGTGCTTTCTTCGTATCGTCCTTAGCTTCTTCTCTAGTTACATTTTTAATAATTGTACTTTTTGATAAACTTTCTTTTAAAATTAATACCATTGAACTTGTTTTTTTCACTAAAACAATCCATGTTTCCCCAGCAAAAGAAACTTCATCTCCTTCTTGATAGGTATTAGGTAAAGTATCGACAATAAAACCTTGCTCTCCTTCCAAAGATGAGCGAATATCCTTTTGAATAGCTGAAATAAAAACTCGATTACTAACTCCACTAGCTAAAATACTCACCATTAACATTAAAAAAACTAAAAAAAACGAGTAAATAAGCGAAGTGGCCATAAATCCTTTCTTAAAATTCATAAAAACCCCTTTTCTTTCTTTTATTTTTTCTTTTCCACAGCCAAAGTATCTTCTTTTTTCTCTTTTAAACTGAATAATAACCAAATATTTTGAATAGCAAAAAGCCCTTCAATCAAAAAAATAATACTAGCAACAGACAAATTAGTAGGAAACCATGTTGTAAGTAAATTAATCATAAGAAAGAATGCCAATAAAATATTTAAAAAACTAATTCCTAAATGATAAAAAATCGAAGTTTTTAAATTTTTTCGAAGTGTAATAACCAGTTGAACTCGATTAGCATTTTGATAAACAAAATAACCTCCTAGCAAAAATGTAACCATATTCTTAAGTAAATCATTTGCAAAAAATGAGGCAAATCCGGAAACAATAAAAAGAATACCAGTTAATAAAGTTTGACTCAAAAGTCTTTGCTCATCACTTAAATAAAAATAAAAAACAATCTCTAATACTCCGATAAAAACAGCAAGGTAGCCAAACACATGGATAGCAACACTAAAAAAATTTTCTGGATTCCGAAGTAAAACTACAGCGAACAAAAAAAATAAAAAACAAGCAATAAAAGACATTTTAATATTTTTTCGAATCCGCCGAATCATTTCTTTTTTCTCAATTACCATATTCTTCACTCTTTCTATTTAAATTTTAACAAAAACACAAAAAAAACACAAGATATTCTCACTTGTGTTCAATTAAGAAATATTTTTTCTTTCCTCTCCTAATAATATGATACTTCTTCTTAGTATCCAATATCATGGATTCATCAGTAACTATCTCACCATCCACACTGATCGCCCAATTTGCCAAAAATTCTTTTGCTTCTCTTTTTGAAGAAGCAATGTTATTTTTGACTAAAAGTTCAATAAGAGGTATTTCTTCATAAGAAAATTTAGGAATATCATGAAATACAGTTTCAATTTCTTTTTCTGTCAAGTTTTTAACATTTCCTGTAAATAAACATTCTGAAATTTCTTTTGCATGAAGATATTCTTTTTCCCCATGAATATCAGTAACAATTTGTTTGGCCAATTCTTTTTGAGCAATTCTCTGTTCTGGATGAAGAATCTGTTCTTTTTCGATAGCTTCAATTTCTTCCCGACTTAAATAAGTAAATACTTTTAAATAAGAAATAACCATACTATCATCTGTATTAATTAAATATTGATATAATTCATAAGGAGTTGTTTTCGTTTTATCCAACCATAAAGCATTTCCTTCACTTTTCCCAAATTTATTTCCATTACTATCTAAAATAAGAGGCATTGTAAATCCATAAGCATCTTTTCCCGTTTTCTTTTTAATTAAATCAATTCCAGCGGTAATATTACCCCATTGATCACTTCCCGCAACTTGTAAAACGCAATTCTTATGTTCAAATAAATAAAGAAAATCTAGTGCCTGCATAATCATATAAGAAAATTCCGTATACGTAATTCCACTTTCTAATCTTCTTCTAATAATATCCTTATCAAGCATATAATTTACATTAAAAAATTTCCCATAATCTCTTAAAAAATCAATAAAATTAATGTCTTTACTCCAATCATAATTATTAACAACTTCAAAACCAAATATTTCTTTCGCTTGCTTTGTTAATCCCTTTACATTTTGATTAATTTCTTCAATTGATTTCATTTCTCTTTCGGAAGTAGGTCTAGGGTCCCCAATCATTCCTGTCGCCCCACCAATCAGTAGTATTGGGTGATGACCATGCTTTGCTAATCTTTTACAAATGGAAAAAGATGAGTAATGCCCTAAATGCATTGAATCTGCCGTTGGATCCGTTCCAATATAAAACGTAATTTTTTCTTCATTCAATAATCGTTTTAATTCGGTAGATGTTGTATCTTTAATAAGACCTCTCCACACTAAATCTTCATATAAATTCATTATAAACCTCTTTCTCATCAAAAATTTTATGTTAAAAATTCGCATCTTATCGAACTTTTAAACCTTTTTCTCATTCTTTATTTTTGAAAAGAATGATTTAACATTTTTTTTAAAGACATTCCCACAGACTTTTTCTCTTTTTGATAAGGCTTAGCTGCTTGATATCCCTCTTCTAAATATTGGTTTAACTCATCTGCCCATAAATCTATATTAGAGTGACGTGATTTATAATTTAAAATGTCTCCTTCGCTACATTCTTTTCTTAAAAATTCCGTATCAACCTCTGAATATGCTGAAATAGGTTTTGTCACTTCAAAAGCAAAAATAGAAGAGTCTGAATTTTGAAAAATACTATAGCAATAACTTCTAGGAACTTCATGACGCCATTTTTCCTCAATCATCAATTTAACATAAGGAATCTCAATCCCTGTAATAATTTCTTTTACATAACCTCGACGAAATGATTTTTCAACAATCAAATCTTCTAAGATTTCTAATTTATCTTCTGGATAAAAAATCCCTTGTCGAGTTGTAAAAAAAGAATCATCTGTCATAGCCTCTTTTGTATCACAATAAGAACATAATTTTATTTGAAAAGCCATATTTCTCACCTCGCTTTTTTACTCTATCACATTTTTAGCATTTTGTCATATAATTTATACAAATATTGCACAGAATTTTCTAAAAAGAAATAATGAATAATATAGCAAATCAAAAAAACAATTAAGAAAAAGAATGGAATTAAAAACCAAAGAGATACCATACTCACTAAAAAAAAGATAATTGCCAAAAATGCATAAGCTAAAGTAACTAACAAATGAATAAGCCTTTCATGTTCAAAAAAAGAAATCTTTGTTTTCAATTCTTCAATATCTTTAGGAGTGACTTTTCCTTTCACTTTCTTTTCAATTTCTAAAATATACTCACTTAAATAGTGTCTCATAAGATTCCCTCCAATAAAATTATAACACGCATCTTTCTTTTTTAAAACATCTTCTATGTAGGCGATAATTTTAATCGTATTTAGGAAACATTGGCCGTATAAAATAACAGAGAATGAGAAAATTACTACTAGGTGATGTGAATGAGGTATGAACGCATCAGAGACATAAGAATTAGAAGAAATGAAACATTAGAAGAATTTGCCAAACATTTTGAAGTAAAAAAATCAACTTGCTCAAAATGGGAAAATGGAGAACAAATTATTCCCTTAAAACATTTAATTACTTTATGTAATCTTTCTCACACAGAACTAGATTATGTATTAGGTCTTACAAATAAAAAAAGAAAAGTTACAGAAGAAAGAAAATTAGATCCAGCAAGTATTGGCAAACGACTGACATTCTTTCGTAAAAAATATCATTTAACTCAAGAACAATTAGCGAATATATTAAATACAACTCAGTCAACTATATCATATTATGAAAAAGGAAAAACAACATTATTAACAGTATTTCTTTATGACATATGCGCACGTTATAAAGTATCATCAGATTGGTTTTGCAAAACCGATGACCATCCAAAAATGTAATTTTCCTTTTTCTTTTTTATTGTAACATTTATCACAATAGAACACAAGAAAAAACTACAATTTGTAGTTTTCATTCTGGCATAGTTAAAGTATAAGGACTAGTTTCACTGCCATTATTTTCATTATCTTGAATTTGTACTGTTGGTTTTAAGTATAAACTAGGATAAACACCTAAAGCGACTCCACCAGTATTTCCTTCTATAGCAATATCACTATCTCCGCCACTAATGGCTAAAATAGAAGAAGCACTAACAGTTTGAGCTAAAGGCCATAATAAATATGAACGTTCAAAATACATCCAATTTTCATTTCTACATTCTGTACTTAAATTTGTTAAAGATCCATTTAAACATAAATTGTTCTCATTTTTCGTGGCATATGCAAAATCTGAAACACTAGGAATACTTATTTTTCCTATCCAATTAGATGTACGTATTACAGTATCACCACAGTCATACCTCTTAGTAACAGCATCATCATTATTACAAACTTTTCCGATATTTTTGCCCCGTTCATAGAAATAAAAATCGGAAGCAGTAAGAGTAAATCTCTTATCATCTGAAGTATTCCCATAGGTCCATTTAACAGTATCTAT
>CANQFE010000074.1 GCA_947598285.1 uncultured Bacilli bacterium | reverse complement strand
AATCTAGCAAAGTTAAGACATATATCAGATTCTTTGTGTGCAGAATATGGATTAAATGTTTTAGATGAAGATATAGGATATAAAAGTACCTTTAATCACAAAGTAATTGATAATGATTATTATAAAACATTAAAAGAAGATTTAGATAATGTAATAAGTTATTCAGTTACTCTTAAACAAGTAATGGATAGAATGAAATTATTAGGATATAAAACTTATTCTCGTAATAATGTCATAACTATTTATAGGGATAATTGCGATAAAGTACGCATTGAAAAAGTATTTGGCGATGAATATTCAAAAGACAAAATAAATGAACGACTATATTTATCAAGACAAATTGTGTTTAAACCTATGTCACATAAATCTATATTTGAAGAGTATTCTAAAACTAACAGGACTCATAAAGGTATCTATGGATTATATTTATACTATTGTTATTTATTAGGAGTATTTCCAAAGAACCATCCGAAACAATATCTTCCTTATTCTATAAGACAAGAAATAAAAAAGTTAGATGAATTTTTTGAACAAATTAGATTTATGGCTACTAATAAAATTGAAACAAAAGAAGATTTAGACACGTTTTCTAAAAACAATTATGAAGAATATAGAAATCTTATGGGCAAAAGAGAAAATCTTTGGAAAAGATATCATAGAATAAACTCTGCAGAAAAACAATCTGAAATACTTTCTGAAATAAATGATATTCAACCTAAAATAAAAGAACTTCGTAAATATGATTACTATTGCAAAAATATTAAAAAACAATCTGAATTTATACAAGAAAAGCTAAATAATTTTGATAAAGATATACAAAAAGAAAAAGACAGTTGCAGGTCACTTTGACTGAAATTGTCTTTTTACTTTAATTATACATCTTTTGTTTTGTTACTTTTTAAACACAAATTCCCTATGATAAAATAAATATTCCTCTCTACCTTCAGTTGGCAACATTCGTATTTTTTTACCATTAAATATATCAAGTCTTTTTTGATTCATAGGGGAAATCCATGGAGAAACTAACATAGTTCCATCACTTTCGAACGAAATAAATCCTCTATCAAATAGTTTATCGTAAGTAGGTGTAAACATAAAACCATTTTTAGGATCTGTTTTTTCAAAATTATTTGATACAACCCATGGTTTTATATGCGATGCGATTAACAATCTTTCATCATTAACCATTGTAATAGGACAAAAAGGACATTCTTCTAATAATTTTTCCCTATATTTTCCTTGTCCTACTCTAGATTTTATAATTGTTTCTCTTTCAGAAGTTGTAATATTAGTATCATCTTCAATATTTTCTATTGCAGTTTCATGTAAAGAATCTATATTATATTCAATAAATGGTCTAAAATAATATAATAATTCGTTATCTTTTTTTAATTTTAAAACAGCTAAATATGAAATGTTAGGTAAAGAAATCTCCCTTATTAAATCATAAGCTTTAGACTGTGAATTAATATATATTCTCGGTGGTTGAACATCAACTCTGTAAATATTAAAATATAAGTATTCTTCTTCCATACTAGATATTAATTCTAAATGTTTATAATATATTGATGGCATATTTTCTTTATTTCTATATTCTTGGTCAGGATGCATATATTCATTTTCGCAATCTGTTAAATATTTTAACAAATCATCTTTTTTTATTACACACTTACCATCAAAATTTTCAAAAAATTCTAGAGTTGAGTTATCCGTAGTTTGACCAACATAAAATTTTGCCTCACCATGACCACTCCCAATCTTATTAGAATCTTTTACAAAACAATCAGGTATAGTCATAGATTCTTTTGTATCTATAATTTCATACTCTTCTCCATCAATAACCAAATTATTCACTTAAATCACCATCCTCAAATATAGACATATCTAACTGTTTTAATATTTCTATGAAATTATTTGAAACAATGCTATTACCAGCTTGCTTATACATTTGAGTATCACTAACAACAATTTTAAATCTATCATCAAATCCCATTAATCTTAAGCATTCTCTAGGAGTTAATTTTCTAATTCTATTACCATTTGAAATGTAGTTATCCACTCCTGCACGATGCATTTTGCCCATAGTTGATAATAAAGGTCTAGCAATATCTAAATTTATTTCAGGTTTAGAATAAAAGTTTTTAGTTCCTGTTTTCATTACATATTCTGTAACTTTGTCAGATAAATAATATTTTTCATCTATATTTCTTGGACCTTCACAAATAAAATCACCATGCCAATTAAATTGTTGATTTGCCTTTTCACATAAGGCAATTTCGCCATTAATTTGAGTATATCTTTTTTGAAGGTTTTTCTCACTTGTAACAAAGGCAATTCCCTTATCATTTAAGTAATATTTTGAATCAGGATTATCTTCCAATAAATCCTTCATTGTTATTTCAAGTTTTATAGGTTTAGGAAATTTAAAATTAACAGAATGATTCTTAAAACCTACTACAAACAATCTTTCTCTATTTTGAGGAATTCCATAATCTTTTGAATTCATAACTTGCTTCGTTATTTTATAACCTAATTTTTTAAATTCTTTTTCAATCGTTTTCCAAGTTTCACCACCATTATGATTTAATATTCCTTTAACATTTTCATATATAAACATTTTAGGTTGAATCTCATTAACCAATCTGCAAAATTGAAATATCAAAAGCCCTCTAGCATCATCCAAACCTTTTCTTTTTCCGACCATAGAAAATGATTGACATGGACTTCCACCTACAAAAAGATCAACCTTACCTTTATAATCAGTGCCATCTAACAATTTTATGTCTAAATGAAAATCATCTTCTGCAATTTTATAATTTGCCATATAACTTTTTTTTACATAATTTTGTTTTGTACTTTGGGAAGCATATAATTGGTCAACATATTCCTTTTTTTCTCTTTTTGTATGCATTTTTTTAATCTTTTGCAATTCCACATTCTCATCATAAGTTACAGGAATATCACCATTATCACAAGCAAATACAATTTTATGTGGAATTTCTAGTCTATCTAGAGCATGTTCTATAGATCCAATTCCACTAAATACTGTTGCGACTCTTATCATCAATCTTGCCTCCTTACTATTTAAGTATAACATAAATTTCTATTAAAGTCTGGTAGTTTAATTAAAAATATTTACATTTATCAAAATTTTGACTATTTACAACATGCATCATAAAAATCTTTTCCAAATTCAGTCTTTTTAATCATACCTTTGGTTATTTCAAGAGAATCTGAATATTTATTTTTATATAGTTGCATTATTGTCCCATTATTTATTGGAATATATAATGACTCATCAACAAAAAATTCATCATCAATTATATCTATTAACTTAAGTCTTTCTAAATTATTTAAGCTTTTTATTACCTTTGTTTCTGATGCATTTTCATAAAAATCATCTGATAACAAATAAGATAAGATTGGAAGTGTTCCTCCATTTTTCTTTTGTTCTAATTTATAAATTGGAAGGACATTTTTTCTATATATCTTTGTAAAAATTCTTACATCTAAGGAATCCATTTGTTTTATAACTTCAGAAAAACTCGGATGAACACTTTCTTTTGTCAATCTATCCATATCGGATGCCATTAAATTTAAATAGAGTTCCTTTATATTTTCTTTATCCCAATTATAACTAACTGCTTGTGCAGATGGAATAAAAATACTAGGATCAGCATCAACTATGTTCTCAATTTTATGTTTTTCTAATTTTTTTTGTAATTCTATTTCAAACTCTTTTACCATAAATTCTCTATTTAAACACCACATTTCGATTTTTGAAAAAGCATTTTTTATAACTCGTGGTATTAATGATAAAGTTTTTCCCGTTTCAACCATTGTAGGCTTTATGCCATCTTCATATATTTCTTTTTTAGTTTCTTCTGGTATTAATTCAGCAATCTCTTTTAATTCATTCATTATTATCACTCCAAAGAAAAAGTATCATAATTTTAATGATACAAATCTATTCTAATAATAACATATTTAGACAATTTTTTCCATACTCCACTTGAAAAAATATAATATAGCGATATAATTAATTTAGTTGATTTAATCAATCTTGGGAGTATAATTTTTCGAATATAAGTAAAGTTATCGCTCCAGTGACGTTTCTGTTCGAACTTTTATAGTTTGAACTTAACATATATAATGGTGCTTGCACTTTGAGGAGTGATGAAAATAATTAGTCACTTCTTTTTAATTTTTTTAAAACACTAAATTATGCATTCTTTAAAAAAATGATACTTAATTTTAAGTTATCACTCCTTAATGTTTAAGAACCAATACAAGTGAAATAAAAGATATAGTTGATAATCTTAAAAAAGCCCCAGTAGTTAAAAATATATACACTATTTCAGAAAGAGATAAAAACAAAATTATAGATTATATTGATAAAGTTGCTAATACTTTCTCAGTAGATACTCTATATCGTATATCAATAGCATTAAATACTAGTTTAGATAAATTAATTGAAAAATAATAACTTAGAAAATAAGCTATTATTTTTTTAATTTAAGATTTTTAAAAGATTAAAAAAAGTGATAAAATCACCATTAATGTTTAACATATATTTACAAAGATAATATTTCTTCTTTAGATAAACCTGTAAAAGCCATGATATCTTCTATACTCATATTTCTATTAAGCATGTTCTTAGCTATTGTGAGTTTTTCTTCATAACGTCCTTCACTACGACCTTCTTTACGTCCAATTTTAATGCCATCATCACGGCCTTCTTGTTCTCTAGAATCTAATAAATTATCTAAACCAGTTTTACTAGTTTCTAAGTTCCACTCTTTTACATAATTAATAATATATTCCATATCTTGCATAGCATTTAACTCCGTTTATTACAAAGATAATATTTGTTTTTTAGATAAACCAGTAGCTTTTTGTATAACATTTATTGGAACTTTTAAATTAATTAAATTTTTAGCTGTTGCAATACGTCCTTCTTTCTGTCCAATTCTAATACCATCACTCCGTCCTTCTTGTTCTCTTGAATCTAATAAATTATCTAAACCAGTTTTACTAGTTTCTAAGTTCCACTCTTTCACATAATTAATAATATCTTGCATAATCTTATCTCCCTTCGCATATTTCATACCATCATTGATATCTTCACAGTTTAATATTCGTAAAAATGTAATGAATTTATGTTCATTTTC
>CANQFE010000073.1 GCA_947598285.1 uncultured Bacilli bacterium | reverse complement strand
TAAAAGGACTGTCACCCGTTCAATTTAGGTTACAATCCTTGAATAATTAAACTGTCCAACTTTTGGGGTTCAGTTCAAAATCACTAACATTTTTTAACGAAAATAAAATAAGATAAATATTCCTAAACATAGACAATAAAGAGAAAATTTCCAAAGTTTTCCATTTTGGACAATTTTAGATAGCCACCGGTAAGAAAATATAGTTACAATGAAGCTAGCAAGAAGACCGGCAAGATAAGGGAAGAGTAATGAAACGAAACTTCCTTCTTCAATCATATCGATAACACCTAATCCCATCGAAGCAAGACTAACAGGAAAATATAACATAAAAGTATATTTTAAAGAAGCCTTTTTAGATAATCCACAAAGAAGACAACCAACAAGAACAGTACCACTTCGACTAATCCCTGGAAATAAAGCAACCATTTGTAATAACCCAATAATAAGTGCATCTTTATAAGTAATATCTGTATCTTCTTTTTTTCCTTTCGCATTTCTCACCAAGAAAAGCAGAATCGAAGTAAAAAGAAAAGAAGCACCTAAAAGAATCATATGTTCAGAGTATTGATCAATCTTATTTTTCAAAAGAATTCCCGCAATTCCAACTGGAATACTACCAAGAAGAATTAAAAGACAATATTGAAATTCCTTTTTATATTTGCTTTTCTTTTTTGTAAATAAATAGGCAAAAAAACCAATCAACAACTTCTTAATATCTTTCCAAAAAATAAAGAAAATAGCTAAAAAAGAGCCAAAATTCGCGACAATTTCAAAATTAACATCAGTTAACATATTAGAATAAAATAAATTTTTGAAAAGAATCAAATGTCCACTTGATGAAATAGGTAATGGTTCCGTAAAGCCTTGTAAAATTCCTAATAGAATGTATTTTATAAAATTCATATTCTCACCCTAATTTCATTATATACTAAAAAAAGAAAATAAGAAATAAAATATTAAAGAGAAAGGAAAATATGAAATCTATTTTAATGATTGGAATTAGCATTTTTTTGATTTCTATTAGTATTTTTTTTGCCCTTCTGTATTTAAATTTACTCTCTTTTGGGTATAGTTTTTTAAAATATGTCTATTTTATAAGTAGAAGAGGAGAATGTTTTTTATTTCTTCCTGGAATTGTATTTCTCTATTTTGGATTAAAAAAGAAAGGAAAATAATTCATGCATTATTATTATGATATATTAGCAAATTTTGACACCACTTGCTGGGAATTTTATGAATGGGATGAAGATGATGAAATTATTGCTTTAAAAAAAGTCCCTTTTTTTCGTGTTTCTGAAAAAGTATTTAATGACCTTTTTAACTATGATATTACTTTTGATTTAGAATGGATTCAAAATTATTTAGGAAAAACAACGATAAAAAATATCCATGAAAAAGCAAATTGTCTTTTGTTTTCAAGTACCAAAAATTGTCTTTTGTTTGAAGTAGACAAAAAAGGTCATGTAAGATATCGTAGCAAATTATTATTAGAAGAGGAAAATAACTGTAATGAAGTAGCTTTTTCACTACCAATCAGTAATATATCTTATACCTATGGTAAAAAGCAAAAAAAACGACTCTCTTTTCGTCAAGAAGAAAAAGAAAAACATTTAATTGAAATAGAATTAAAAACTTTAGAAGAAACAAAAAATAAGAGTAAATGTTCTTATCTTTATTATGAATGGTTTAATAAATTAGAATCCGATTTTACTAAAATGATGGCGGAAATGAAGCAAGAATTAAAAAAAGAATACACTCCCAAACTTCATGAAATAGTTTTATTAATTAAACTTTCTTATAAGGAACGTCTATGAACAAAAAATGGATCAGCTTATTCATAATTTTTTTCCTAACAGGATGCGTCAAAAATGACGCCACCACGCCAGTTCGTCAATATTTACAACAATTTCAAAATCATGAGAAACCAGTATTAATTGCATTAGAAGAATTATTTAAAGAAGAAGATTTATTAAATGACCAAAAAGAAATGTATGAATTAATTATGAAAAGACAATATGTCAATTTACAATATCAAATTGAAGAAGAAACATATCAAGGAGATAATGCAACAATAAAAGTGTTAATCGAAGTGTATGATTATCATCATAGTAGGAAAGAAGCCAAAAAAGAAATGCAAGAGCATATCGAAGACTATCTTTTCGAAAACGGTGAATTTGATACAATCAAATATGAAAATCTTCAATTAAAGAAAATGAATCAAGAAAATAAAAGAGTCAAGTATACAGTAAATTTTAATGTATCTTTACAAAATGAGACATGGACTTTACAAGAACCAAATTATAAAATAATCGAAAAAATTCATGGTTTTTCGAGTGATGAATAAGAAACAAAGTGCTAAAATGTTTCTTTTTTTCATATGGTGAAATAGGTGATAACATGAAACGTCTTCTCTTCTTTTGGCTCCTTTTTTTTCTTTTTCTTCCGAACATAAAAGCTATCCAAGCGGAAAGTTATATTGTAACAGATTATGATTCAGGCCGAATTTTAATGGGTCAAAACTATCAAAAAGAAAAATTAATTGCCAGCACGACCAAAATTATGACAGCCATAATTGCTATTGAAAACAAAGATTTAAATAGTGTAAGAAAAGTTGGAAATGAAGTATTAGAATCTTTTGGAAGTGCCATTTATTTAAGTTTAGATGAAGAAATTACTTTAAATGATTTATTATATGGTCTTTTACTTCGAAGTGGCAATGATGCAGCAATTGAAATTGCCTATCATGTGTCTGGAAATATGAAAGATTTTGTATCTTTAATGAATCAAAAAGCTTATCTTTTGGGAATGAGTCATACGACATTTGTAAATGATCATGGTTTAGAAGAAAAAAATGGCTCCGCTAACATTTCAACTGCCGAAGATATGGCTATTTTAATGCGATATGCTTTAAAAAATGAAACATTTCGTCAAATAATTGGTACTAAGACTTATACTGCCAAAACATCTGGTAAGACGTATGTTTGGAAAAATAAAAATCGTCTTTTACATACTTATCCATACCAAATTGGTGGCAAGACTGGTTTTACCGAAAAAGCTCGTCGAACTTTAGTCACAGCTTCCCAAAAAGAAGAGAAAACTTGTATTGTCGTAACATTAAATGATGGCAATGATTTTAAAGATCATCAAAACCTTTGTGAAAAAGTATTTGATACTTATGAAAGAGTACTCCTTTTAGATAAAGATTCTGTCATCATTGATGCTGATAATCCTCAAAAATATTATTTAAAAGAAAATTATTATGCTCTTCTTACGAAGGAAGAACAAAAAGAAATTGAAATTTCTTATTTGATTCAAAATGAAAATGAAGAAGAATGCGGAGTAGCTGAAATTTATTTAAAAGGAAAATTACTAGGTTCAGTTAAAATTTATCAAAAACAAGAAAATACTCATTCAAAAGAATCTTTTTTTTCTAAGTTTTGGCGGTGGTTATTCGGATGGTAACATATATTTGGGTTTTCTTTATTGTAATTGGTAGTCTTTTTACAATAGCAAATGGGGGAATTGCCAATTTAAATAGTGAGATTTTAAAAGGTGGGTCAGATGGTATCAAACTTTTACTTGATATGCTTCCTTTACTGGTGCTATGGACAGGAATCATGCAAATTGCAGAAGACTCTCATTTGCTAGATTTATTTGCCAAATTAGTTCGGCCCTTATTATCCAAGCTTTTTCCTAGTTTACCAAAAGATCATCCAGCAATAGGCTATATTGCTTCTAACATTGCTGCAAATGCTCTAGGCCTTGGAAGTGCAGCTACACCTTTTGGATTAAAAGCAATGGAATGTTTACAGAAAGAAAATCCTCAAAAAGATACCGCGACAGAAGCAATGATTACTTTTTTAGTTTTAAACACTGGCGGAGTTACCGTAATTCCAACAACTGTAATTGCTCTTCGAATGATGTATCAAAGCGCTAATCCAACAGAAATTATTCTCACTAGTATTTTGGCAACCTTTATTTCCAACATTGCTGGTTTAATCTTTGATTACCGAAAAAGGAGAAAAAATCATGGCTAATCTCGCAAATTATATTGTTCCTGTTTTTGTTTTAGGAATTATTCTTTATGCTTTTCATAAAAAAGTAAATATTTATGAATCCTTTTTAGTTGGCGCGAAAGAGGGAATTGTTACCACTTTTAAAATTGCTCCCGCCGTCATTGCCATGGTATTTGCTACAAATATATTTCTTAATTCTCATTTTTTAGAATTTGTTTTTTCTTATTTTCAACCTTTATTAACCTCATTAGGAATTCCCATTCAAATTTTACCGATGGCGATGATACGGCCCATTTCCGGAACTGCTACCTTAGCCATTATGACAAATATTTTTCAAAATTATGGCCCAGACTCTTTTGTAGGTCGTCTTGCTTCTAATCTTCAAGGCTGTACCGATACAACAATATATGTTTTAGCTCTTTATTTTGGTTCCATTAAAGTAACAAAAACAAAACATGCATTACAGGCTGGATTATTTGCTGATTTGGTAGGAATTATCTCGGCATTTATCATTACTTGGCTCTTTTTTGGTTAAAAAAATGAAAGCAAAGAAACCACTAATCTATAAGGCTTAGCAGGGAATACAACGTATATATGTTCGCAAAAATTGGAGAAAAAATTTGACTTTTTAGAATAAACTATGTTATGATAGTTGTGCTTTCCGGAAAAAAAGGATGGAGAAAAAATGAAAAAATTACCCTCGATTAAGGCTATCCTAGTAGCCATAATCGTAATTTGTAGTATAGAATTTGTTGTAAGTCGTTTAGAAAAAGTCACGATGTTTACCCTTGATAGTGCATTTACAACATCAGGAAATGTTGTGATGGAAACAATTCTTCATAAAACTGAAAAAGAAAAACTGGAAAAAGAAGAAAGAAAAGTAAATGAAGTACGACAAGAAATTGAGATAATCAGTTTAAAAGCATCTTCTCCAGTCATTGTCTATGAAGGAATGACTTTAGAAGAATTAGGTGCAAAATTAGATCGAAGTTTAAATAGTACTTTAAGTGGATATGGACCTATTTTTGCCAAATATGCAATTGAATATGGTGTTGATCCTTATTTGGCCCTTTCGATCACATTATTAGAAACTGGATGTACTTGGAATTGTAGTTCTTTAGTCAAAAAATGTAATAATGTTGGTGGAATGAAAGGAAAGGGAAGTTGTAATGGTTCATCGTATGCCTCTTTCCCAAGTTTAGAGGAAGGAATCTCAGCCATGATTTCCAACTTATCCCAAAACTATATTCAAAAAGGACTGATTACTCCTGAACAAATTAATACAAAGTATGCGACAAGTTCTACTTGGGCAAACAAAGTAAACTATTACATTGAAAAAATAAGTAATGCTTAAAAAAAAGATGAGTGAAATCTCATTTTTTTTTCGAATCGAAAAAAAGATTGCACTTTAGGGAAAAAATTAGTATAATCCTGAATTTATCAGTTTTAGAAAAGCAAAATCTCTCAAACCTAGTGTTTATGCTAGATTGAGAGATTTTTA
>CANQFE010000072.1 GCA_947598285.1 uncultured Bacilli bacterium | reverse complement strand
ATAAATCAAAAATTTAAAATAACAAAAGAAGAACAAAAATGTGCAAATTAAAATAGAAATTTACTTTACACTTTGTTATTATAAGATGCAAAATTTAAAGCATCTTTTTTTGATGCTTTTGGAAAGGAAAAATTGAAACAAAAAAAAATGAAGGAAATAAATTCCTTCCCCAACACATTTGTTTCAATTTCTCGAAAACAAGTTTATGATAATAGTAAATGTTAAAAAAATCAACCCCCTTTTTATCGAAAACGAAGAAAAAATCGAAAAATTTATAAAAAAACAAGAAAATAAGCTGAATAATGGCTATTTAGAATGTCCATATTGTAATTCAACTGATTTAATAAAATGGGGAAATTATGAAAGAAATATAATATACTTAGCAGATAATGAATGCTGTTCTCGAGTAATAAGTGTTAAAAGAATTAAATGTAAAAGTTGTAATCATACTCATGCTTTATTACCTGAAGGAATAGTACCATATAAACAACATACACTTAAAACTATAATAGAATCAATAACAAATAAAACTAATGTAAGTGAAAATTTAATAAAAAATTGGAAAAGACAAATAAATAAAATCTTTAAACCATTATTAAGAACAACATTTAAAAATAAAGTTCCATATAAAATTAAAAATATAATTAAATTTGTAAAAGATAGAATAAACTTTTTAATTCAAAATAATCGATACTTTATGCAAATTAAAATAATAACAATAGGATATGCTCCTTCTTAAGAAGGAGCACCAACATAAGGTTACCATTTTCATTGAAAATAATAATGAATATAATCAATTTCAATGAAAGGAGGTGCCAAAATGAAGAAAAATAATAGAGATATAAGCTTATTTAGGTTTAGTATAATAGCTCCAATAATAAATAATACTCATGGATTTAAAACTAAAACAGCTTATATTGATTTCATCACGTCTAAAATACATCATTATGATGGAAAAGATTATAAATTAACCTCAAGTTGTATTTATAGATGGGTAAATTTATATAAAAAAGAAGGAATAAAAGCATTAGAAAATAAAACTAGAAGTGATTATAAATCAAGTAGAAGATTAACTCCAAATGTAGTAGAAAAAATAAAAGAAATAAGAGAACAATATCCCAATATAACAGGAACAGCAATGTACAAAAAAATGGTAAAAGGACAAATATTAAATCAAAAAGATATTACTCTTAATGCTTTTTTAAGATTTATAAAAAATAATAATTTAAAAGCAAATCAATTAACAAATATTGAAAGGAGAATGTTTGAAATGAAGTATTCAAATGATTGTTGGCAAGCAGATACGTCAGTAGGTCCATATATAAAAATAAATAATATAAAATATAAAACATATATAATCATGTTTGTTGATGATAAATCAAGAATGATAATGGGATATGATATATTTTATAATGATACAGCCATAAATATGCAAAAAGTATTTAAAACAGCAGTAGAAACATATGGAATACCAAAAAAACTATTTGTAGATAATGGAGGACCATATGATAATAAACAATTATCATATATATGTGCATCATTAGGTGTAGAACTAATACATGCTAAGCCTTATAGTCCAGAAAGTAAAGCAAAGCAAGAAAGATTATTTAGAACCATAAAAGATGGATGGATGAGAGCAATAGATTGGAATAGTTTTAAAAGTTTAGAAGATGTTAAAAAAAGTCTAGAAAAATTTTTAAGAGAAAATTATATAAATAAAAAACATTCAACAACAAAGGAAACCCCAAATGATCGATGGCATGAAGACTTTAATTTAATAAAATATAAAAGTGAAGAAGAAATAAAAGAAGCATTTCTACATCGAACTACCAAAAAAGTAAGATTAGATAGAACTATAAGATTTCATAATGAATATTATGAAGTACCATATAAATATGTTGGTCAAACAATTGAGTTAAGATACAATCCAAATAATTTAAAAGTTTTATATTTATATGAAGATAATAAATATCTAGAAGAAATAAGAATGGTAGATAAAGTAGCCAATGGAAAATCAAAAAGAACAAATAATATAGATTATTCAAAAATGATAAATGATGAAAGAGATGTAATAGAAAAGGATAGTGAATATGTATAGTAGTTATTATGGAATGAGTTGTAATCCGTTTTTAAGTGATAATAATATTTTATATAAAAGTAGAGACTATCAAGAATGTTATTCAAGATTAAATTATTTAAAAGAAGTAAGAGGATTAGGAGTAATATTAGGAGATCCAGGATTAGGGAAAACATATATACTAAATGCTTTTATAGAAAGTTTAAATAAAGACTTATATAAAATAATATATTTAACAGCAAAAGATGATTATAACTTATTTGAATTTTATAAAGAATTAGCAAATCAATTAAATATAAGTGTAGGAGCATGTTACAAATGTGATTTATATAAAAATATTCAAAATGAAATACAAAGGTTAGTCAAACATCAAAGAATAGAACCAATAATTATAATAGATGATGCTCATTGCATATCAAATGAAATATTAATAAATTTAAAAATATTATTAGATTTTGATGAAGATCAAAAAGATTATACAACATTGATATTATGTGGATGTCCAAAATTAAAAGAAAAATTAATAAAAAAAAATTATGAAACAATATATCAAAGAATAATAGTAAATTATCAATTACAAGGATTATCAAGAGAAGAAGTTAAAGAATATGTAGAAACGAGATTTAAAATGGCAAATATAACAACACCAATATTTACAGCAACAGCATTAAATGCTTTATATAATGTAAGTAAAGCAATACCAAGAAGATTAAACAACTTAATATTAAATTGTTTAATGTTAGGATATCAAAATAAAAAACAACTTCTTGATGAAGAAATTGTTAGAAATGCCAAGAATGAATTGGATCTATAGGAGATGCTAATGAAAACATTATTTGTAGATCCAATATTAGGAGAAATATCAATACATGATATTATAAATTATTTAGAATTTGAAATAGAAAGAGAAGAAGAAAGACAACAAGAATTAACATTAATGTTACAAGAATGGCAAATTGATAGTGAAACTATTAACTATATCAATGAATATTACCATTCATCTTATTATCTTAATTTTCTACTATATTGTTTTGAAAATATGGTAGAAAATTAATTTCTTTTTCTCTTCACGCTTGTTATTTTAATCATAAAAATTAAAATTGCAAGTTTTTTTTCTATTTTTTCTAATTAGACATGTCTATTTACATGATATTATAAAGTGCACATTTTTTGTTAGCATAAATTGCAAATGTATAAAAAAGAACTAGTTTTGCTCTGGTAAACTTAAAGCTAGCTTCATTTAAGATACTTAAGCTCTTACATTTTATATAAAAAACCGAAAAATATCTGAATATAATGTGATAGATGAAAGAGAAAGAAAACTTTATCAATATCTAAGTATATTAGATGCAGATAAAGATTTATAAAAAGTATCAAGAGAAAGTAGAGAAACTAAATGAAAATAAAGAATTCAAAGATACTCGTTTTTCAACTCAACTCAGAAAGACTAGAAGGCAAACGCGAAGGCGAAGCCATCGGAAAAAAACGTGGCGAGAAAATTATCTTTATAGAGTTACCTAAATCTTTTATTGAGATTTATTCGAAATTCCTTACTTTTTAGAGTTTATTTCTTTTTGAAGAGATTCAATTTCCTCTTTTGTTAAGTGAGTGATTCTCATAAGAGTATCTATATTGATTTCTGGCATTTCTTTTATCATCGATTTTGCTACTTCAAGTTTATAATCTTGGATGCCTTGTAAATAGGCTGCCCTTTTTTTAAACTCTTCTTTATCGTAAAACAAATCTTCATCATATTTACCATTTAACTCTTTCAACTTTTCACCAACTCTCTTAATCATTTCATCTTCTTTATAGATTTTTTTTCTTAATTTTTCGTCTTTACATACGAATACATATAAGAGCCACGCCAAGTCGTTTTCTTTTAACTTCTTAATATCATTATAGCCTAATGTGAATAGAAAATCAAGATTGACATCGATGATTTCTATAAGATTTTCTCTTGGTAAATGATATTTTGATTCCATCACTATACTATGATATATGAATTCTTTTTTTCCATAATAATCATAATTATTCAAATTAATTTGCCATACTTTTTTTATTTTTGAGTAAGGTTCACTTGGTTTTGTTTGTCTTAAGAGTAAATGTAATACATAAACTGTATTTTTTATTCTTCCTTCTTTATAATCATTGTAATTTAATTCTATATTTATATATCCATCTGGAATTTCAAAAATACTATCTGCTTCACTGTGTTTTTGATGAATATTTTCATAAAGTTTAGTATTCATATATTCTAGGTTGTCTAAAATATATTTTTTATTAAAAGGAAGAATTGCCGCGATGATACTTGCTAAATAATCTTTACAATAAGGATCGTTTAACAAAAGATTTGCAATATCATCTCTTAAATAAGATTTTTTTCCTTCTTTTACTTTCAAGATTGTTTTCACCTCCTCTTTTTTTGAAAGTGAGGTTTATTCTTACATAACTAAATAGGAAATGCAAGCGATTCGACAAAACATGACAAAATTTGTGATTTTTGTGGTCTAAAATTTTTAAAAATCATACCATAAAATAACATGATCATTAGAATCAGTAATCTTTAAAGAATAAATGTAACCATTAAAATAAGGTTCATCCCAGTTAGATTTTCCTAAATAATTACTGGTTCGATCAATATTTTTAACAAATTCTGTTGTATCAATAATGTCACTTACAAATGACTTATTATTTTTTATTATTTTTACTGTATAAGAAGATTCTAACTTAGTATATTCTGCTTTAAATTTCACCATTTGTTCAAGTTCAAAAAAATCAAAAACATATTTTTCTCTATTTGTTTGATCATATCGAACTGAAAAAGAAACGCAAAAATTATTACAACCAAATTTACTATTTCCTAAAGCTAAAAGGATATTATTATCTTCTTGTTCATTTGTTCCTCCAAAATCAAAAATGCGTTTCCAATTAGTTTCATTAAGAGATTTTACTTTAAATTCTCCCTCAATTATAAATCCATCTTCCCAATTAATAGATTCAGGTAAATCATCTACATCTACATAGTCATTGATTCCATCAAAATAAATTCCTAAATTTCCTTCTTCATCTTCTTGAACTTTTGCTCCATCTTTAAATGTTCCATTATATTTATTTCCTGATAAATCAAATAAAGTTGTTTCATCATATGTTTTTATAAAATATAAATTACATTTGGTTCTTGATGTTTTCATTCCTGTTACTACGATAGACCATGTATCCCGATCTAAAGTAGGTTTCATAGTTTCATCTTTTTTTCCTAAAACTCCACAGTAACTTTTTTCTTCATCTAACCAATACCCTTCATCTTTCTGGGGCATTTCTTTTTGAATCACTCCATCTTTATAAAAAGCAAAATAAATATCTCCTGGATCTTCAACACTTCCATTCATCACATCATATTTATCATTTGTTTCAAAAATAGCAAAAGTTCTACAAAGGATTACTCCACTTATTAACAAAATACAAGTAATGGTAAATAAAATAACTCCAATTTTTTTATTATTTTTTTCTTTAAACGATTTTAATTTCATATGAAAAAAATCACCCTACTCTATAGAATGATTTTATCACAAGACCCCCCCCCCGATGTCAATATGTGAAAG
>CANQFE010000071.1 GCA_947598285.1 uncultured Bacilli bacterium | reverse complement strand
ATATTTTAGATATTTTCTCATTTTAAAAATTCCTTTATAATTATGTTAAGATGAAATTTTTTTAAAAGAAAATACAAATTTAGTTTTGTTCAAAAATACTTAATTCTTTTCTTAAATCATAGGAAATCAAATCAGTTTGATCTAAATTTTCATGATGCATATCCACTTTTGTAATTTGACTATTATCATAAGTTTTATAATAATAAATTCCTTCCTCTAAATTACAACAAGAACTATAAATCGTAATTTCATATTTCTCTTCACCCATATGAACACATCCTCTTTGTTGACAAACAGAATCTAAAATATGAAAAAATTGACTCACACTACTATCTTCAGAAGGAAGTGAAAGGGAATTCATTTTCGTAAAAGCACATTTTACAAAACGCGAAACAGAAGATAAATCTCCCGGAAGACCTAAAGCACCCATTCCCCGACTATAAGTATTAAAATTTAACTTTTTAGAAAAATGGTTTTCAGGTGGCTCAGTAGACAAAGCCATATAATTATTTAAATTCATCATATGATAATCAAATGTTGGATTGTTTGTTAAAACTCCTACGGGATTCTCATAAATTTTTAAGCCATCTTTCACTGATTCTACTGTAATAGCTCCTTCTTTATCAGCAATGATCCAATGAAGTGGCGAGACAGGTAAATCTTCGCTAAAAGAAAGATTTGCAATTTGGATATTTGAAAGCAATTCTTTCGCTTCTTTTAAATTAGCACATTGCCCTAAAATATACGGAATAAACTCAAAAGGAGCAATATTAATTTTTTCTTCATTTACTTCAGGATAATAAGCATTTCCAGGGAAATTGAGACCCGCCATACCAAGACCTTTTTCATTAATTGCATCATAGTATAATGGATAATTAGAAGAAACATAAGCCATCCCAATCATCGCATAATGATGATTTATTTCTTTTGCTTTTCGAAATTGAAAGGCAAATTTTCTTGGCGTAATCGTAACTGTTTCTTGATAAGAATATTCTAAATCTAAATTTCTTCCAAAATAATGATTTTTAGTTTCATATGTAACCGCTGTACACATTTTTTATCATCCTCTCTTAAAAAGATTGTATCATGTTTCTTTTGGAAAAAAAATATATTATTTTGAAATTTGAGCAATCTGATAAGGATCATTATCTTTACCACTTCCCGAAGTAATAAATACATTTGTTTTTAGATAAAGAGTAGGACGAAATTGACTTACATGTTGATTATAAGAAACATCAAAAATAACACCATAAACACTACCAGAGTTTCTAACATTTTTAAATATTTCAAATACAAAGGTATAATTATCTTCAGGATTTTTCCAAGCCAAATGAGTTAGTAACCATTCAAAGTCATATTCATTTGTCAAATAAAGCCAATTTTCACTTGTACAAATGTTATATGCGGAAAGCTTTGTTTGAATTACACATTTTGTTCTATTATCATTGGTTCCACCAACTGCATATCCATAATCCGAAGGATACATTAATGCTACCCCATGATTATCTGTTTGCCATAAATAGTTATTATCCTCAAAAACATTAGAACTTCTTTCATATTTATATATTTCATTCGTTACTGGTTGCCTATCTTCGTACTTTACTCCTCCTAAATTCCACAAAATACTGTCATCAATTTTTTCTTTTGCACTTTCTGTTAGACCTATTGTTTCATAATCACCTTCGCGATTATAATAATCACCTGTATTTAATAATTTCATTAAACTTGCTTTATTCCAATCGTTAACATAAGGGCTATCATTCCATTGAACATTTTGAATACTATCTTTTCTGACAATTTTAACTCTTTGTTCTACTTTACCTTCACTTGTTTCTACATTTACTAAACCGATAATTCTCCATGTTTCATTGTTAAAAGTTATATAATTATCTGGATTAGACCCAGCATATCGATACTCGATTGTTTTCCATTTCTCATCTAATGTACTATCATCATGTGTTACTTCATATAATCCATCATCGCTTTCGACAATGGGAACTCCTTTCCCTAAGATGTAAGCTCCTTTTACAAAATATAAATTACATTTCGTTCTTGATGTAGTAACTCCTTCTACAAAAATCATATCATTTTTCGTTATATGAACTTTGATATCAGAATCATTTCCTCCAGTTACTCCACAGTAACTATTCTTTTCATCTAAAACATATCCTTGTTCTTTGGTAGGCATATCTTTTTGAATTTTATTGTCTTTATAAAAAGCAAAATAAATATCTCCAGGATCTTCAATACTTCCATTAATCATATCTTCATTTTTAATCACTTGGAAACTAGCAAATGTTTTATACAAGAATACTCCTGTGATTAATATGACACAAGCTATTGTAAATATGATTATTACTTTTTGTTTTTTATTTCTTTCTTTAAATTTTTGTAATTTCATTTCAAAAAATCACCATACCTATTTATGATGATTCTATCAAATACCCCCCCCCCAGACGTCAATTGACATGTTGGCAATTATTATTTTATGATTGATTTATTTTTCTTATGTATGTTATTATAATTATAGATACGTTTGAATGAATCAGATGCTTCCCTCTCTTTCTTTTTTAAGAATAGAAAGGAGAGATGTTTATGACAAAAAGAGAAATTTCTTTTTTTATTATAATAATTCTTTTATTTATATTAGTTTTTATACTAATTTTTAAATAAAAATAGCATCTGATTTCAACTTTTGTTGATTTAGATGCAAACCCAAATTAGGGAAGCATTTGATTTTCCTACAAATCAAACGTATCCTTTTTTTATTTTATGAAGTTTCCTTCATCTATATACACTTTATCACTTTTTCCTTCGTTTCGCAAGTAAAACTCATCCTATCTATTAAAATAAATTTATTTCTGACAATATCCATGGACTATCTTTCATTCCATTTCCATTTGTAATTTTAATATCTTCTTTTAAATATACTACAGGATGAACTGGCCAAGCGTTTAAAACTTGTCCTCCACCTCCAATATTTCCAGTATATTCAGAGGGAACTGTTCCTCTAACCACTTTAGCTGAAAAACTACCATCAGTATTTACAGACTCTCCAGAAAATATAGTCCATTGACCTTGTTCATTGTAAAAATAATCTTCTTCATAACATTGATTATTTACAAAATAAGCACTTTGTAAACATGTAGCTCTTTTTTCTCCTCCTGCTGCAAATAAATAATCTGATGGTGATATTAATCCTACATCTCTTAGTTCTTTACTACCAATACTATTCTTTATTTCAGTTAAATAGAAACCTTCTGGAGTATAAGGATTCGTTATTTCAAAATAACCTGTATTCCAAATTACTTTTTCAATCATATTTTGAACATCTTTTAATCCTTTTGGATATGTATTATTCCCTGAAAAATCACATTGACTACTAGATCCTGGTTTCATGTAATCACCAGTCCAACATTCACCAGTAGAATTATTATAATAACTACCATTTAGCATTTGTTGTAATGTTGATTCCGACCAATCCCTAGTATTAGTTCCAGACCAGCTAAAATTACCAATACTTTCTTCTTTTATAATCTTTACTCTCTGCTCTATATGGCTTTCATCTATCATAACATTTACTAAACCGATAATTCGCCAATCTTCGTCATTGAATTTAATATGATTGTCAGGACTTTTCCCTGCATATCGGTATTCGGTTGGTTTCCATTTTTCATCTAAATCGTTATCATTATGTGTTACTTCATATAACCCTTCTCCACTTTCGACAGTTGGAACTCCTTTTCCTAAGATGTAAGCTCCTTTTACAAAATACAAATTACATTTCGTTCTTGATGTAGTAACTCCACTTACAAAAATCATATCATTTTCTGTAACATGGACTTTGATATCAGAGTTATTTCCTCCGGTCACTCCGCAGTAACTTTTCTCTTCATCTAAAACATATCCTTGTTCTTTAGTAGGCATTTCTTTTTGGATTTTATTATCTTTATAAAAAGCAAAGTAAATATCTCCTGGATCATTTACATCTCCATTGATTAAGTCTTCATTTTTAATCACTTCAAAACTGGCAAATGTTTTATATAGAAAAACTCCTGTGATTAATATGACACAAGCTATGGTAAAGATTATGATACTTTTTTGTTTGTTATTTCTTTCTTTAAACTTTTGTAATTTCATTGAAAAAATCACCATACTTTATCTATGATGATTCTAACACAGCACCCCCCCCCCGAAGTCAATTCTTTTCACGTTTCTTTGAAAAGAAACATATACTACCATGGAAACAAAAAGGAGGAATTTGTTTTGAAAAAGAAAGTGATTGCTACAATTATAGGAATTTGTTTTATTGTAGCTTTGATTATCATTTATACTTTATTAAAACCAAAAACGGAAACAGAAATCACAAAAATTCGTCTTGCTGAGGTCACTCATAGTGCTTTTTATGCTCCTTTATATGTTGCAATAGAAAATCAATACTTTAAAGAAGAAGGCTTAGAAATAGAACTATTACTTACTCCAGGAGCAGATAAAGTTGCTGCCGCTGTCCTATCAGGTGATGTTGAAGTTGGTTTTGCTGGACCAGAAAGTGCCATATACGTATATGAAGGAGAGGAAGAAGACTACTTAGTAACATTTGCTGGTTTAACCAAACGAGATGGTCAATTTATTTTAAGTAAAAATGAAACATTTCAATGGCAAGATTTAGAGGGAAAAGAAGTTTTAGTTGGTCGTCTTGGTGGCATGCCTGCTCTTAATTTCTTAAATGCTTTAAAAAATGCTGGGGTCGATCCATCAAAAGTAAATCTAAACTATTCTATAGAATTTGCTGCCTTAGGAGGAAGCTACATTGCTGGAATCGGAGACTATGTAAATTTATTTGAACCAAATGCCACCAAATTAGAAAGTGAAGGATATGGTCATGTTGTCGCTTCCATCGGTGAATATTCAGGAGAAATGCCTTATACAGCCTTTTATACCCAAAAAAGTAATTTAGAAAAAAAGAAAGATACCATTCTAAAAATGACAAATGCTTTAAATAAAGGACTCGAATATACCAAAAATCATTCATCAGAAGAAATTGCTAAACTAATTTTACCGCAATTCCCTGATACAAGTTTAGAAGATTTAATTCAAATTGTAAATCGTTACAAAGAAAGCGATAGCTGGTTAGATTCTACTTACATTAGTGAAGAATCCTTTAAAAATTTAGAAAAATTAATGATTGAAAATGATCTATTAGAAGATTATGTACCATTTAACGACTTAGTCCAAAATTTAAAAAATGAATAATTGGCTCACGATATCTCATATTAGTAAAAATTACATGACTGAAAAAGAAGAAATAGAAGCCATTAAAGATATCACTTTAGAAATTAAAAAAGGAGATATTGTTTCCATTGTCGGCTCAAGTGGCTGTGGCAAATCTTCTTTTTTATCAATTTTAGCAGGAATTCAAAAAGAAACAAGTGGATCTTTTCAGTTTCAAAAAAAAGAGCCTGTCATTGGTTACATGCTCCAAAGTGATTGCCTTTTTCCCTGGTTAACAGTTTATGAAAACGCATTACTTGGTCTTAAAATTAGAAAACAAGATACGGAAGAAAAAAGACAATATGTCAAAGATTTATTTCAAAAATATCATTTAGAAGAATTTATGAATAAACATCCCAATGAATTATCTGGTGGTATGAAACAAAGAGTTGGATGAATACAGTGTACACACAAAGAATAGTAACAATTAAGTAAGTAACTTATAACTAAAAATAGAAAGATAGAGGTAAAATATGTTG
>CANQFE010000070.1 GCA_947598285.1 uncultured Bacilli bacterium | reverse complement strand
GAAATCCTAACAAGTCCAGAAGTAGAGTTAGTATTAAGTCGGTGTAGTGATGATATCATAGCAAGTGTTAAGACAAGTGGAAACGTAATTGATACCTATGAATACACTTTAGATAGTGAAGATACAATAACTGAAAATGAGGCAACACATACATTTACAGATCAAGGAAGAGGGACAACGCATACAATCAAAGTAAAAGTAACAGATGTTTATGGAAACGTTACAGAAAAAGAAGAAGATATAGAAATACCAGAATATCCAACATTATTAGGAAAGAAAATAGGAACAGATATTCCAATCGTGACAAATGGTGATGGTTTATATGAAGTAACCCATTGTGAAGGAACAATAGAGAATGATGAATTAACAGAAGTTCAAAAAGAAGGATTTTTATTAGAAGAATACCGATATGCAGGATCTAATCCAGATAACTATATAACTTTTAACAATGAAACATGGAGAATAATCGGTTTAGTAAATGTATTAGTACCTCAAGATGATGGAACAGAAAAGGTAGAACAAAGAGTAAAGATTGTAAAAGATGAAAGCATCGGACAATATAGTTGGGATACTTCCTCATCAGATATTAACAGTGGTTATGGAGTAAATGAATGGAGTCAAGCAGATTTAATGAAGTTACTAAACCCTGGATATGAAAATAATAAATTAGAAGATACTAATGGTACACTTAGCGCTACGGAATTAGTTAATAATAGTTTATATTGGACTGGTGGAAATGGTAATTGTTATAATGATCGAAATAATGCTACTATATCATGTAATTTTGAAGGAAAAGGGATGAAAGAAGAAAGTAAACAAATGATAGAGGATGTTATATGGAATACAGGAAGTTATCATTTAACAAATTTAATAAATGTGCCAATATCTAAAACTTATGAATATGAACGAGAAAAAACTTCTGAAAAATTATGTGATGAAAACGATCAAAGTCTAGCTGGATATGAATATGTATACAGTTGTACAGACAAAATAGAAAGAAAATCGAGCTGGCTAGGAAAGATTGCGTTAATATATATATCTGATTTTGGTTATTCTGTTGGAAATGATATTCGAAGTAGTTGTTTGGATAAAGGAGGAATTTCATGGGATAAAGAGTGTGCCTCTAATAGTTGGATATATAAAAGTGAATTAACAAGAGGACAATTTACTTTAAATGTACAACCTTTTTCGGGGAAAGCTTGGGAAATCTATTTTATATATATTGGAGTCCAAGGAATTGAAGGTCAATCGGCGTCTTTTAAAGGAAATGATGTTTATCCATCCTTATATTTAAAACCAACTGTTCAAATTCAAAATAATGGAAATAGTGGTAACGCCTCTCAACCATATTCTTTGGAAATTCAAAATTAAATAATAAGTCTAGTATTTTCATATCATTTTTGCTATAATAACTTCTGAAGGAGTGAAGTACATGAAAAAAATATTAAGTATTGGTTTAATTTTATTCGTAATCTTTTTAATTCCTTTTACTGTAAATGCCGAAGAAAAGAAAATTACGATTTATATGGCAAGAGGTGGAGGTTGTCCACATTGTGAAGAAGCAATGACTTATTTTAAAAAATTAATTCGAAAAGATGAATTTAAAGATATTGTTGAAGTAAGACATTATGAAATCTGGAGTAACGTTGATGATTCAGAAGCAACAACAAAACAAGATGCTGAAAACTATGAAGTTGCCAAAAAAGTATATCAAGCAATGGGAGGAACTGATGAATATAAGGGTTCTGTTCCATATATTGTAGTCGGAAATAAAACATTTACTGGTTTTTCTTCATCCACTGAAAAATCAATTGAAGATGCTGTATTAGAAGCATATAATGATTCAAGCTATGTTGATAAAATAAAAGATATTGTTGGAGATACAGGTGAAATATTAACAGTCTCAAAAAGTGATTGGGTTCCAGCAGTCATTATTTTAGTTGTTGTAGTTGGTATTTTAGGATTAACAATTTACTTTGCAAGAAAAGGTTCAAATGAAGAGGAAATAGAAAAGACATCAAAAGATGAAAAAAAAGAAGAACCAGTTAAAGTAGAAGAAAAAAAAGAAGAAAAATCTAATCCTTCAAAAACAAATCCATCTCAAACTGGAAAAAAGAAAACAACCAAAAAGAAAAGTACAAATAAAAAAACTAAAAAGGCTTAGAATTATCTAAGTTTTTTTAAATGTTTTTTTGTTTTTTTGAAAAACATAATATTTGCAAAATACTTTTCTTTTTTGTATAATAATTTTAGGTGAAGAAGAAATGAAGCAAAAAATGAAATATCAAACAGAAGAACAAAAAGAAATTATAAAATTTTTAATTGTTTTAGTTGTAATTATTGTTTTAATTATTGGCGTTTATGGGATAAGTAAAATATTTGTGAAACCTGAAATTAAAGATTATGCATATCAAACGGGTTCTATTAATAATACAGCAATGATTGTTGGAACATTATTTCATGCGAAAGAAAGTGAATACTATGTTCTTGCCTATGATACAACAAGTGATCAAGCAAATGCCTATTTAACATATACAGGATATTATACATCTGAAATGGAAGAACCACTTAAAATATACAATATTAAACTTGATAATCCAATGAATGCTCTTTATTATGTGAAAGAAAATAGTAATCCAAAAGCAACAAAAATAAAAGATTTAAAAATATTAGATGGAACATTATTAAAAATAAAAAATGGAAAGATTGTTAAATATTTAGAGGGAATAGAAGCCATCAAAAATGAGCTAAAAGTTCCTGAAAATTAAAAAAAGATTGAAAAATTTAAAATTTTCTCATATAATACACATATGGCGATGAAAAAAGAGTAGTAATTTATTTCTTTTTCCAAAGAGAGTTTGGG
Source organism: uncultured Bacilli bacterium (assembly GCA_947598285.1). Taxonomy (GTDB): domain Bacteria; phylum Bacillota_I; class Bacilli_A; order RF39; family UBA660; genus Ventrenecus. The sequence continues at coordinate 3,584 of CANQFE010000070.1, read as the reverse complement.
GTTGGTGAGACCAAATAAAAAGAATAAATGAACTTGCTTTTGGATGCTTTTAGGAGAATACTCCTTTATCAAAAAAGAGAAATAATGAAGGTGGTACCACGGGTCTTCTCGTCCTTTTGGCTCCATCTTTTTTTATTTTAGGAGGTTTTAATATGTTTGAAGAAGAAATCTGGTTTCATTTATTCTTTTTCTTAGTGGTATTCTTAATTGTATTTCTATTTACTTATATTATAAATTATAATCAATGGAAAAAGAAAAATTATCAGAAAATAGGAGAATACCGTTATTTGAAACTAAAATTTGGTTTAGATTCTAAAAAAGTACCATTACGAAAAATATTGATTTCGTTTAGTTTGTTGGATGCTTTTATTATTTCTTTTGTAACAACTTTTCTGGCATTGCTTCAGATTAACTTTATTTGGCAAATGCTGATTGGTTTTGTTCTATTATTCGCTCTGATATACGCATGTTATGAACTTTATGGGCGACATTTAATGAAAAAATATCAAGGAAGAAAGGAAAATGAAAAATGAATTTTAATATAATTGAAAAAAAATGGCAAAAATATTGGGAAGATCATGAAACATTTAAAGCCCAAAATGGAGGGGAGAAGCCACCATACTATGTATTGGTAGAATTTCCTTATCCAAGTGGAGCTGGACTTCATGTAGGGCATGTCAGATCTTATACTGCACAAGATGCGATTGCTAGAATGAAAAGAATGCAAGGATATAATGTTTTATTTCCAATGGGTTGGGATGCTTTTGGAGCTCCTGCCGAAGAATATGCGATCAAAAATCATATTCATCCAAAAGAGGCAGTTACTAAAAATATTAGTACCTTTAAAAAACAAATGCAAACTTTGGGTTTCTCATTTGATTGGAGTAGAGAGTTCTCCACAACAGATCCCGAATATTATAAATGGACTCAATGGCAATTTTTACAATTCTATAAACATGGAATGGCTTATAAAGCTACAATTCCAGTAAACTGGTGTCCAAGATGTAAAAGTGTTTTATCAAATGAAGATGCAGCTGGTGGCGTTTGTGAAAGATGTGGCATTCAAGTAGTTCAAAAAGAGAAATCTCAGTGGATGCTTAAAATGGCAAGTTATGCAGAAGATTTACTAGAAGGACTTCATGATACCAACTTTGCAGAAAAAGTAAAATTAGGTCAAATCAATTGGATTGGAAAATCTAAGGGTGTAGAATTAGATGTTGATATTGTTGGTGGTGGAAAATTTTCTGTATTTACGACATGTATTGAAACGATTTATGGTATCACTTTCTTTGTCATTGCTCCTGATGGAAAATTAATAAAAGAATTATTACCACGTGTTGAAAATAAAGAAGAAGCTCTTCAATATATCGAAGAAACCAAAAAGAAATCAAATATGGATCGAACAGAGTTAAATAAAGGTAAAACAGGATGTTTATTAAAAGGAATTGAAGCAATTCATCCAATTACCAAAAAACATGTACCTGTCTTTTTAGGAGATTTTGTTTTAGGTGATTATGGAACAGGTGCAGTTATGGCAGTTCCAAGTCATGATGAACGTGATTTTGAATATGCGAAAGAACATCATATTGAAATGATTCAAGTCATTGATGGAAAAGATACTAAAGACCATGCTTATGAAAAACAAGATTATTTGGGTGTTGGTGCAAAATTAATTAACTCACAAGAATTTACAGGATTAACTGTTGAAGAAGCCAAAGAAAAAATTACCAAAAAATTAGTAGATATGGGTATTGCTAGAGAAGTAAATAATTATAAAATGAGAGATTGGATTTTCTCAAGACAACGATTCTGGGGTGAACCAATTCCAATGATTTATTGTGAAAAATGTGGATGGGTTCCTATGGATGAAAAAGATTTACCTCTTTTACTTCCCGATGTTGCAGAATATGAGCCAACTGATGATGGTGAAAGTCCTTTAGCTAAAATTAAAGACTGGGTTAATACAACTTGTCCACATTGTGGTGGCAAAGCAAGAAGAGAAACAGATACCATGCCAAATTGGGCTGGTTCAAGTTGGTATTTCTTAAGATTTATGGATCCTCATAACCAAGAAGAATTTGCCTCTATGGATGCAATGAAATATTGGGGAAAAGTAGATTGGTATAATGGCGGGATGGAACATACAGCAAGACATTTACTTTATGCAAGATTCTGGGTTCAATTCCTTTATAATATTGGCTTAGTTCCTCATAAAGAAATGATTTGGACAAGAGTAAGCCATGGAATGGTATTAGGATCAAATAATGAAAAAATGAGTAAAAGCAAAGGGAATGTGATTAATCCCGATGATGTAGTGAATGAGTTTAGTGCTGATATATTAAGGGTTTATGAAATGTTTATGGGTGATTATGAACAAGATGCTCCTTGGAATACTGATTCTTTAAAAGGATGTAAACGTTTTATTGATAAAATAATTCGATTGAAAGAAAAAGTTGTTGAAGGTAGTACTTATTCACATGACCTAGAAACAATTATTCATAAAACGATAAAGAAAGTAGAACAAGATACTTTAAATTTAGGATTTAATACAGCTATTTCCTCTTTAATGATTTTAGCAAATACTTATGAAGAAAAAGAAACAATTACGAAAGAAGATTATCATGTTTTACTTACTTTATTAAATCCTTATGCACCTCATATTACAGAAGAATTAAATGAACAAATTGGCTATTCTCCAATCTGTGAATCATCATGGCCAAAATATGACGAAGAAAAAACAATTGATCAAGAAATTACGATTGGTGTTCAAGTAAATGGTAAATTACGAGGCGAAATTGTGACTTCGAAAGATGAAGAAAAAGATTCTATCTTAGAAAAAGCTCTAAATAATGAAAAAGTAAAACAATTTTTAGAAGGAAAGGAAATTGTAAAAACAATTGTCATTCCGAACCGTATCGTAAATATTGTAATTAAATAAAATTCATTCTGCTACGAATGAATTTTTTCTTGATCCTCATTTTTTTCCTCATTCATATGATCTAATGCATATTCACAAGCTTGAATAACAAAACGAGAAAATGTAGATTCAGTTCCAACTAAGACATCTTCAATTCTTTTTACTAAAGGTAAAGGAAATCGAATTGTTTTATTGAGAGATTCTTTTTTATCATATTTAAAACGAAATGCAGCCATGATTCACCACCAATTCATTATGATTATTTTATTTTATCCTTTTTTGCATTTTGCATTGCAAAAAGCAATACGAGAATGATATAATAATTTATATAATTGGAAGACATAATAAAATAAGGGAATTTGTAAAAATGAAATGAAAATAATATAGGTGGTTATAAATGATAAAGAGAAAAGACAGGAAAATACAAATATTAATCATTTCAATAGTAATAGTAGTTACAATTCTTTTTTCAATGCTTAAAAAAGAAATAAATTATCAAGAATTAAGTCAAATAGATGGAGCGACCCTAGCAATTTATAATGAAGAAACTAGAATAGAAAGTATTCCAGAAAAAGATTCAAAATTATATTTTGACAAGATTTGAGATTTCAATGAAGTTTTGCCTTCATTACAGGTAATGTTGGCATTACGAATTGAAACGAAAATC
>CANQFE010000069.1 GCA_947598285.1 uncultured Bacilli bacterium | reverse complement strand
CATTGATTTACTTGTTTGTTTAAGAGGTTCAACTTATGTGATGAGAATTAAATGACAAAATCGTCATTTTTTCTTTAATATGCGGATTCCATTGATTTACTTGTTTGTTTAAGAGGTTCAACTTATGTGATGAGAATTAAATGACAAAATCGTCATTTTTTCTTTAGGAAAATATGATATAATAGCCCATAGAAAATGGTGATATTTCATGGGTTCAAAGATTTTAATGATTGAAGATGATAAGTCTATCGCGATGAGCCTAAAATTTTGTTTAGAGCAAGAAGGCTTTGAAGTAACCGCGACTTTAGATGGCACGAGTGGGTTAGAAGAAAGTAAAAAAAATTATGATTTAATTTTATTAGATTTAAATTTGCCTGATATGCATGGATTTGATTTTTTACGTTTACAAAAAGAAACACCAGTAATTTGCTTAACAGCTAGTGCTGAAGAACTTTCTGTTATTGAAGGTCTGGAATTAGGAGCTTATGATTATATTACCAAACCATTTAAAGTAAGAGAATTAATCGCTCGTATGAATGCTATTTTAAGAAGACGAGATTTAAAGCCATCTGCTCGTATTACTTTAGGAAATCTCACTATCTATACGAACTTAGCAAAAGTGAAAAAAGCAAATGATGAAATATTTTTAACGACAATGGAATATAAAATTTTGCTTACTTTAGCGACAAATCCAAATATGATTTTTACAAGAGAAAAATTATTAGCAGATATTTGGGACGTGAAAGAAGAATATGTAAATGACAATACTTTAACAGTTTATATGAAAAGATTAAGAGAAAAAATTGAAGATGATCCAAATCATCCTAGAATCATTGTAACAGTTCGAGGTCAGGGTTACAAAATCGGAGAAAATTTATGAAAAAAAGTTCGATTATATTCCTAGTTCTTTTAAGTTTTTTTCTTTTTTCCGGGCTATTTTTTTGTTTCAAATCATATTCCATTTCCAAAGAAATTTGGGTGCAAAGTAATGAAAGCATTATTGAAACTATTTTAGAAAATCATCCTGAGTTAGAAAAAGAAGTCATAGAAAGCTTAAAAAATCAAAAAGAAAACCAAGATTTATCTATTTTACAAAAATATGGATTAACGAATCTTGCTAATTTAGAATATCTTGAACAAGTTAAACAATATCAAAAAATTTATTATGGCTCTTTTTTTCTCTTTCTTTTTTCTTCTTTTCTTTTGTTCTTAGGCTTCTTTTGTTATCAAAGATATCATGAAAAAAAAGAAATTATGAAAATTGATCGCTATTTATTTTCTCTTTTATCCCAAGAGATCAATGTCGATTTAAGAGATTTTCAAAGTGGTGAACTAGCATCGTTACAAAATGATTTATTAAAAGTAACAACTCGTTTAAAAAATTCTTTAGAAATGTCTAAGAAAGCCAAGAAAGAGCTTGCCAAAAACTTAGCTGATATTTCTCATCAATTAAAGACCCCTTTAACTAGTTTATTTTTGATTCATGAAGCTTTAAAAGCAAAAGAAATGAGTGAAGAAGTTCGAACTGACTTTTTAAAAAAAGAAGAGCAAGTTTTAGATCATATGGATCATTTAATTACTTCACTTTTAAAGGTAAGTCAAGTAGAAAGTGGTACGATTACATTAAAAAAAGAAACGCTTTTTCTTAAAAAAATGATCGAAAATATTTTAAAAGAATTAGAAGTTCTCGCACAAGAAAAACACATAAAAATTATCATTCAAATGGAAGATGATTTAAAATTAATGGGAGATGCAATTTGGTTAAAAGAAGCAATTTTTAATTTAATGAAAAATAGTATAGAGCATTCTAAAGAAAATGGAACGATTTGGATTATGGGGAAAGATACCTCTCTTTATTTAGAATTAAAAATTATTGATAATGGTTCGGGAATTATGAAAGAAGATTTACCCCATATTTTTGAACGTTTTTATAAAGGGCATCAAAAGTCCAAAGGAATTGGCATTGGCCTTAATTTAACGAAAAGTATTTTAGATCGCATGAATGCCACGATTCGAGTGAAAAGTAAACCAAATGAAAAAACATCTTTTATCATTCATTTTTATCGAAATATCATTTAGATGACAAAATTGTCACCAAAAAAGTCACATAAAAGTCATTCAAAGTTGATAAAATGAGGAAGAAAGGAGAGATTATATGGAAATATTAAAAGTAGAACATTTAAAAAAAGTTTATGGCACAGGCGCGACAGAAGTCATTGCTTTAAATGATGTTTCTTTCTCAGTCGAAAAAGGAGAATTTGTCGCGATTGTTGGACCGAGTGGTTCTGGAAAAAGTACACTTTTGCACATTTTAGGAGCAGTGGATAAGCCAACGAGTGGACATGTTTGGGTTGAAGGATGTGATGTTTTTGCGTTAAATGAAAATAATTTAGCTATTTTTAGACGTCGTCAAGTGGGACTCATTTATCAATTTTATAATTTAATTCCTATTTTAAACGTCAAAGAAAATATTTCTTTACCTGTTTTATTTGATGGCAAAAAACCAGATGAAACTTATTTAAATGAATTAATTCACACTTTAAGCTTAGAAAAAAGAGTGAATCATTTACCAAATGAATTATCAGGTGGCGAACAACAAAGAGTGAGTATTGGAAGATCTTTAATTTATCATCCAGCTCTTTTATTAGCCGATGAACCAACGGGAAATTTAGATTCTAAAAATAGCGAAGAAATTGTTGAACTTTTAGAAATATCAAATAAAAAATATGGACAAACCATTATTATGATTACTCATGATGAAGATTTAGCCTTACATGCCGATCGAATTATTACGATTGAAGATGGTCAAATTTTAAAAGATGAAAAGGTGAAAAAATGAAAATATTAAATCGCCTCACTATTAAACATTTACTTCAAAATAAAAAAAGAACCATTGTTACGATTATTGGTATTGTTTTATCAACTTCTTTAATGGTTGGTATAGGCTTACTTCTTTCTAGTTTTCTAAATTCAACTCGTGAAATAGCGATAAAAAATAATGGAGCTCATCATGTTGAAATATCTTCTATCACTCAAAAAGAAAAAGAACAATTAGAACAAAATATTGAATTTCAAGAAACTTATTCTTATGGAACAGTAGGATTTGCTAAAATTGAAAGTCAAAATGAATATAAACCTTATCTTTTTCTTGCCTCAGCAGATGATTACTTTTTTCATTCTGAAAATTTATTAGAAGGTAGATTTCCCTTAAATAATAATGAAATTGTTATTCCAGATAGTCTTTTACAATTAGATAATGGTGGGGCATCTTACCAAATTGGGGATAAAATTACTTTACAAATTGGTTCTCGAAAAATAAATGAAGATAAAATTTTTTCAAATGAAATTGCTCTTTTTGTAGATGAACAAGATGAAGTTTCCGAAACACTTGTTCCAATTTTTTCCAAAACATATACGATTGTTGGAATTATGAAGAGAAGTATTAAAGAAGGATATCAATCTCCTGGATATATGGCTTATACAACGAAAGAAGAGCATATTGAGTCTTATCATCTTTATGGAATTTATAAAAATGTTCACAAAACTTATGAAATTACGAAAGATATTTGTAGTCAATTAAGTGATGAAGCAAATTGTAAAACAAATGATGAAATTTTATATTTTTATGGTGCCTCTCGTTATGAAAATATTATTTTAGCACTGACTTGGACGTTTGCCATTATCTTATTTTTATTAAGTATCGGATGTATTATTGTCATTTATAATTCCTTTGCTATTTCAACGATGGAAAGAAAAAAATCATTTGGGCTTTATATTAGTTTAGGCGCGACTCCAAAACAAATTAAATATACTGTTTTTTATGAAGCCTTTTTAGTGGGAATCATAGGGATTGTATTAGGTATTTTAGGAGCATTTTTCGGAATTTATGTTGTAATTCAAATATTAGATTATTTAATTGGGCCAACTTATGGAATGCATCTTGTATTTTATATAGAACCATTATTTATCTATATTCCAATCATATTTATGATTTTTGTTGTTTTCTTCTCAGCTTTTGTTCCTGCTTTGCGATCAAGTAAAGTTACAGCTATTTCTTTGATTCGTGAAAATGAAGATATTAAAATTCCTAAAAAGAAAATAAGAACACCCAAATTTATTGAAAAACTTTTTGGAATTGAAGGAGAAATTGCTTTAAAAAATATCAAAAGAAACAAACGAAAATATCGAATTACAATTATCTCTTTATTTATTAGTATTGTTTTATTCTTATCTTTTAGTACTTATTTAAAAATAGGATTAAACATTGTTGATAGTAGTGAAATACCAGATTATGATGCTTATGCTATGACAAGTGATCAAAATTTAGTGAAAGAATTAAAAAATTTAGATTCTTTAAAAGAAGCATATATCGTTCGTAATAATATATTAAGTATCACTATTCCTGAGGAAAATATAGAAAAAGAGTATTTAGAATTTATCCCAAATAATAAAGTAACTTTTTATGTCACTCTTTTAGAAGATGAAACATATAAGGAGTTAAAAGAAGACCTTCAGCTTTCGGACTCGAACTATTTAATTTATAATGATGGAGTTTATACCACTTATTTAAACGGGAATCGCCAAACTTATTTCACACCATTTCTCAATAATTTAAAAGAATTAACTATTTGTGAAGAAGAAAATTGTAAAACTTTACCTGTTACTTTATTTAGAAAATTAACGCCTTTCTTAGAAAAAATTATTCTTTCAAAAGAAATGCCAACCATTTTTATACCTGAAAGTGATGCCTCTTTTCTTGATGAAGAAAACTTTTCTTATTATGTTACTTTAATTGGTCAAAATGGATATGAAGATTTAATGAAAGAATTAGATTCTCAATATAAAAATAATAAAAATATCTCTTATTTTTCTCCCAAACAATCTTATAAAGAGGATCGAAATACGGCTTTAGCAATTCAAATTTTATTGTATGGATTTATTACTTTAGTTTCTTTAATTGGTGTGACGAGTGTCTTTAATACAATTCATACCAGTATTCATTTAAGACGAAAAGAGTTTGCGATGTTAAGAAGTGTAGGATTATCTCCTCGTGGTTTTAATCGGATGATCTTTTTTGAAAGCTTCTTTTTTGGAATCAAATCTCTTCTTTATGCTCTTCCTGTTTCTTTTGGTTTTATGATATTAATTAATGCAGCTTTAAATAATTCATTTTATTTTAATCAACTTGTTATTCCATGGGAAAGTATTTTGCTTTGTATTTTCTTAGTCTTCTTCTTAGTTCTTCTTATGATGTCTTATTCAGTTCATAAAATTAAAAAAGAAAATATTTTAAATTCTTTAAAAGATGAAAATATCTAAATAGTTTATTGAAAAGCTTTTTTCAAAAAGAAAAGATATGATATAATAATGACGAAAGGGCGGTTTAAAGGTGAAAATGAAAACTTTAAAAACGAAAGAACAAATAGAACAATGGTTACAAGAATGTATGAATGAAGAAAACGAATTGCAAGGAAAAATGGCAAATCTAATATCTAATGCCGATTATTTCTCTTGGTTAATTCGTTTTACTCAAGAGAGAAAATTTTTTACTTCTGATGACTGGCTTTATAGTCACGATCAAATCAGTGAACATGATCGTGAGAAGGTAGATCAATTATATTTATTTTATGAATCAGTTGCACAACATGCTGAAAGAAATCATATTTATCCATCTCCATGTTCTTATGGTAGTTTTTATAAAGTAAGATGGAATAAAATAGGCTTTGGAATTGGTATATCAGTTGGTCAAGGTACAGCTTTTTTCTGTTGTCGAATTCCTGTAGAAAATAATTCAGAATTTATTGATTTTAATGATCTTATGACGCATCGAAAACAAGGATATGTCGATCAAATGAATCACCAATTAGAGTCTTTATCAATGTTGATTTTAAAAATGTATGAAAGTGGTATTCCCATGGAAGCCATCAAAAATACCTTAAAGAATACAATCCAAGAAATCAATCATCGACAAGAAAACAAATTAGAAATATTAAGAAAAAATTAATATTTCTTTTTTTGGATATTTTGAACATACCATAAGGAATCATTTAAAATCGTATCTTTAGATGATGCTTTACGAAATTCTTCTTTAGAACGGGAACTCCAATTAAAAAATAGATGAAGTAACGTTCTGATATGGAAAAAGAATGTTCATCAATTTCAATTTATTTGCTATTTCCGTAGCAATTGATAGGGGTACCAAATTCTTTACTAATTGTAACTGTTCCTAAATCTCTTAAAGCAAATCTTTTACTAGAAAAAAAACGATAAATAGGAAAAATGATACGTTTTCATAAAAAAAGAAATCTAACAAATAGATTTCCTTTATTTTACAATGGAGCGAGTGTCGTAGTTATCTACAACTTTCTTCCAATAACGAAAGAATTTATATAATCTTCCGTTTCTAGTAATAATATACCATGGTATTTAAAAAAAATAAATAGTTTTTTACTCATTTTATATAACATTTTAATTTACTTTAAAAATGAAATAATTTAAAAAATAAAAGCAATAGCAGTTTATATAAGCCACACTTTATGATACAATATTAATATAAGAGTTTATTATATTGAGGAGTATATGATATGGAAGTTAAAAGTATAGAAATTAAAAACTTAACAAAAAAATTTAGTACAAAAACCGATGAAGTGATTGCAGTAAATGATGTTAGTTATAAATTTGAAAATGGAAAATTTTATGCTATTATGGGACATTCAGGAAGTGGAAAATCTACTCTAATAAGCATATTGGGAACTCTTGAAAAACCGACAA
>CANQFE010000068.1 GCA_947598285.1 uncultured Bacilli bacterium | reverse complement strand
CACATAGACAAGAGGATCATGGTGTTTCCTTGTGAATCCTTGTCAAGCTCCGTCTGCTTGCGGCGGAGTAGTTGACATTATATAAGAAAACTTTACAATTTCTCTTTTCAAAACATAGGTATCTGATGTAAAATAGTTCATGAAAACACCTCCAAAAAAGTTGTTTAGCATAAATTTAAAATTTCGCTGATTTTATTATACTATAACAATTTGGTGTTTTCTTTTTTTTACTTTAAAAACGCCACTTTTCATTATTTGAAAAATGACGTTTAGCACTCATCTTTTATATCTGCTTCCAAAACACGGAAACTCAAAATAAAATCTTCACTTTTGTGAAGACTTTTCTTTAAAAAGACACTTGGCTGTTCGCATCATCTGGGCAGTATACCCAAGTTCATTATCATACCATGCAACTACTTTATAAAGAGACCCTGTTACGCTTTCTACCTTACTTGTTAATGATAAATCAACCAACGCACCTACTCTCATACCAATAACATCACTAGAAACAATTGGATCAAAAGTAGTTTTTAAAACACTTGATTCACTTTTTTGCAAACAAAGATTTACTTCATCAACGGTTGGATTTGATGTGAAAGAAACAACCAAATCAATCATCGATCCATCACTGACTGGAACACGATACGCACAGCCATCCAATAGTCCATCTAAAGAAGGAATCACTTTTCCAATTGCCGAAGCAGCTCCCGTGGAAGTAGGAATAATATTTTGAGCACAAGCTCGACCTCGTCTTGTTTGATAACCTTTCTTATGAGCAATATCTAAAGTTACTTGATCATTGGTATAAGCATGAATCGTACTCATATATCCTTTTTGAATTTCAAAATTTTGATGCAATACATTTAAAACAGGCGCTAAACAATTGGTAGTACAAGAGGCGGCAGAAACAATTTGTTCACTACCATCTAAAATATTTTCATTCACACCATAAACAATGGTTTTCATATCTCCTTTTCCTGGAGCTGAAATCAAAACTTTCTTTGCTCCAGCTTCAATATGTTTCATCGCATCTTCCATTTTGGTAAAATGACCAGTACATTCCAAAACTAAATCAACATCTAATTCTTTCCAAGGAAGATGAGATGGATCACTTTCCTTAAAAACAGGAATCTTTTTTTCTTGATTAATCACTAAATAATTTTCTAAACTAGCAATTTTATCTTCATGAAATCTTCGGTGATTTGTGTCATATTTTAATAAATAAGCCAAATCTTCAGCACTCGTTAAATCATTAATCGCGACCACATCAAAATCTAGACCTGTAATCATTTCTCGAAAAGCAAGTCTTCCAATTCTACCAAATCCATTAATTGCTACTTTAATCATTTTTTCACTCTCCTTTATCTTTCTTCACCAATAAATTCTCTTAAAATAGAATTATTTGGAACATATTCACTTGGGATATCAAAAAATACTTGTAAACTTAATATGAGTCTTCTTGCTTCATGATAATAAATCGAATCAATTCCAACCGAATGTAATAGAGGTAAAACATAAACTTTTAAAACCCCTACTTCATAAGCTAAAGCTGTATTAATAATCATATCTGCTTGATAAACATAAGGGAAAATATATTTTTCTTCGCCACTTCTCACCATCTGCCACTCACCGATCGTATCACTTACTGTTTTTCCTCTGGTTCGGTTATCCCTTACAATTCTTCTTAAAAGCCTTAAATCAAGAGTTGAAATATAATTATGGCGATCAATATTTAAGGGAATAAAAGGACTTAAATAAATTTTAAATTTATTTTTTTGATCAATATAAGGAATTAAATCATCGTTTAAAGAATGAAGTCCTTCAATCATTAAAATACTATTTTCTTTTAATTTGACTTTTCTTTTCGAAATTCGTTTCTTTCCCGAAACAAAATCATATTCAGGAAGAGTCACTTCCTCCTTTTTCAATAAATTTTGTAAAGTTTCGTGAAAAAGAGGTAAATCAATTGCTTCTAAACATTCATAATCATATTCGCCTAATTCATTTTTTGGGGTATTTTCCCGATCAACAAAAAAATCATCTGTTGATAACATCACTGGATCCGCTCCACGACTTCTTAAAATAGCACTTAATCTTTTCATTGTTGTTGTCTTACCACTTGAGGAAGGACCCGCGATTAAAACAATTTTAATTTCAGGAAGTGAGGTAATTTTATCACAAGCTTCTCTTAAATCTTCATCAAAAGCCATTTCATTTGAAAGAATAAAATCTTTGGTACCTAAGTGACTTACTAATTCATTCATCTGAGCAAGATAACTAACTCCCATTTTTTTAAGCCAACTTTTTGTTGCCATAAAGTTTTGAACAATATTTTCATAATGAACATATTCGGGAATATGAGTCCCACTAACAACATTAGGACAAACTAAAACGACACGATTTTTTCCTAAAAAGATAAGTTCAAACTGACTCAGTACACTAGTATCATAAGGCATTAGATTATAAAAATAATTAAGTTCATTTTTAAGACGATACATGGTGACCACTTCATTAGAAAGAGACTGAATATTCATAGCTTTTTCTTGATATCCCTTTTCCAATAAATAATTAATTGCTTCTTTCACATCTAAATGATATTTTGTAATTGGTAATTTTTCTTCCACCATTTTAGCCATTGCATTTTTAATTTTTGAAACATCTTCTTTTGTCAAATCTTCCTTTTTTGCAATTTCACAAAGAATTCCTTTGGGAACACTGTGAAGAAAAGTGACTTCTGACCCTTGAAATTCTTCTTTTACGGCAACTAAAAATAAAAACTTAAGACCAGCTTGATACATTTTATAACCAGATAAAGTGGTTCCATTTAAAAATTCTATTTCCGTATCTTTTTTTATTTTCATATCTAAAGAAGCGACAACATTACCCATTTGCACGGCAATTGCATCCGTTACTTGAAAATCTTTCGCGACATCATAAAAAGTCATTCCAACAAGAAATGATTTTGTTTTCCCCTGATAAGTAATCTTTACTTGCATGGTATCCCCTAGCCTTTATCTTTCTTAAATATTTTATCATAACTTTTCTTTTTTTTGAATAGTTTTTTCAAAATCTTACTATGATAATAGTAGGTGAAAAAAATGAATATCATACCAACTGTATTAGAAAAAACAAATAACCGCGAAGTATCTTATGATTTATATTCTAGATTATTAGAAGACAGAATTGTTTTCTTAACTGGAGAAATTGATGATGAAAGTGCAAATATCGTAATTAGTGAGCTTCTTTATTTAGATTCCAAAAGTAAAGAAGATATTTATCTTTATATTAATAGTCCTGGCGGAAGTGTAACAAGTGGCATGGCCATTTATGATACAATGAATTATATCAAAAGTGATGTAAAAACAATTGTTGTTGGCATTGCCGCATCTATGGCAGCTTTTTTACTTTCTAGTGGAACCAAAGGAAAAAGATGTGCTCTTAAAAATGCTGATGTCATGATTCATCAACCTTTAGGTGGAATAAAAGGCCAAGCAAGTGATATGAAAATTGCTTGTGAAAGAATCTTAAAAATGAAAAAAAAGCTAAATCAAATTTTAGCTCAAAATACAAATAAAAGTTTAAAACAAATTGAAAAAGATACTGATCGTGACTATTATTTGTCAAGTGAAGAAGCTTTATCTTATGGACTAATTGATGAAATTTTATAAACTAATATTTTGTTGAATGAATTGAATTAACTTTTCATTTCCAGCTTGATTTAAATGAATTCGATCAAAGAGAAAATCATCATAAGTAAAGAAAGAAGATAAATCAATATATTTCATTTTTTCATTCTCTAAGAAAGAAAAACTAAACCAAGTCACCTCATATCCTTCCATTATCTTTTCCATTTCTAAAAAATCTTTTTCGGTAAAAGAAACTTGATCATCAAAAAGGAAAACTAAATGATAATTCATTTCTTTTTTCTTTTCTTCTAATTCTTTTTTGATATTGGCAACACTATTTTCTTTCGAAATAATAAAATTAGCATCGGGATAAAAAGTGGATAACTCTTCATAAGTATTGAGTAATAAATCATTTCCATAAAAAGTGATTTTATTTTTTTGATTCTTTTCATGTTCTTCTAAAAATTTAGTAGTTTCTTCTTCCTGTTTTTCTTTGTATTTTTGATAAATCGCATCATAAATTAATTTTGTGTAAACGTCCATTCCCTCTTTGGTTAAGTGAACTTTATCAGCTCGAAAATACTCAGGATGATTCAAAGAAGCTTGATTCCAATCAATAATCGTTAAATTATCATGAGTTGTTTTTAAATCTTCTAATTTTTCATTAACATGAAGGGAATCATTCATACTATTTGGAATATTAATCCAAAAAACATTTTTTCCTTGCAAAGTGTTTAGAATTTCTTCCTTACATTCCATTGAGCAATCACCATTGACGCCTAAATTTAAAATAACCGTATCACTCAACAAGTTTTTATTTTTTAAATCAACTAATATATTATTAACAACCCAAGCCGTTCTGGAAATCTGAGCATCAAAATAACCATTTGGAAACATTTCATATAAACTATCAATTGCCCCTAGCATAACTGAGTCCCCAACTCCAACAACAGGAATATTTTGAACAACTTCATCTAGATTTTCACTATCCTTCATCATATCATTTAAAGTATTCTGATAATTTTGTTCTTCATTTTCTTTTTTCTTTTGATATTCTTCTTGTTTTTTTAAAACCATTGCTTCTTTTTGAGCAAGTTCTACTTCAAAAGATTTTATTTCTTCTGTATAATCTTTAGAAATTAGATAAGTATATCCTCCATAACAAAGAATGGGTAAGAAAAGACAGATGAGAATAGTTCGTACATAAGAGCCCTTTTGATTTTTAAAGTCAAATAGAAAATGAAAGAAAATAGCTAAAAGAAAAATCAACAATAACTCACCAAAAAGTTTGAAAAAGAATGATGAAAATAGCGAATTAGAAAAATAAATGACAGGATATTGTACAAGATAGATTTCCAAACTAATGGCACTTATCCACTTTATAAAGCCATTTATTTTTTCATGAGAAAAACAAGTTCCATAATCAATTAAGCGACAGGTAAGAAAAGAAATAATAAGCATTTCAAAATCTTGAGAGAAAAAAGGAACAACAAAGAAAAGAAGCAAAAGAAGAAAATAGCTAGTAAAGATTAATTTTTTCACCAAAACATTTTTCCACTTAGGCAAAATAGGTCCATAATGAAAATGAATAAATCCTAAAGATACTCCGAAAAGAAGAGAAAAACTTCTTGTAAAAGTATGATAATAAGAAAACATCTCTTCTCCTCTTAAACTTTGATAGAAAAAGAAAACAAATGACAATATAGCAAGAAAAAAAGGAACAATTACCGGAATAATAGAGTGAATTTTTTCTCCTAATTTTTTTAAAAAAGAAAAGAAAAAAGGAAAGATCAAATCAAATTGCAAAAGAATAGCAACATACCAAAAATGAATAAAAGGCGAGCTTAAAACTTTTGTAAAATAATTCAAATTCGCGCTTAATTGCCAAAAATTATTATAACCAAGTAAAATGCTAGTCGTTTCTGGTTTTAAATTTTGCCAAACTAAAGATGGGAAAAAAGAAACAACAAAGAGAGTCAAAAAAACAATCACTATGACAGGAACATAAAGTTTTAAAAAACGATTTCGATAAAATTCTAGAAAAGAAAAATTATCTTTTTCTAAAGCATTTTTGGTGGTAAGATAACCACTAATAACAAAAAAACTACAAACAGCAAGATAACCCATATTTAATAAATTCAAATGATAAAATAAGACAGCAAGACAAGAAAAAACACGAATCCAATCAATACTTTTTAAATACTTTTTCATAACTCTCCACTTCTTTACTTCACTTTTTTATGTTGCTCCACTAATTTTTTCATTTTAATAAAATGATGATTAATCCCACTTTTACCAATGTGATAACCCTCTTCTGTTGAAATAATATAGGCAAGTTCTTGAAAAGAGCTTTCGGGATACTTTAAACGATACTCTAAAACCAGCTGTGTTTTTTCATCCAAAAGACTTATTAAATCATTTTTTTCTAAATACTTGATATCTTCAATTTGTTTTAAACCAGCACTTGTTGTTTTTTCTTGATTTGCTATTTCACAATTATTAAGACGATTCACCATATTTTTATGATCTCGATAAATTCTGATATCTTCAAAATAAAACAAACTTTGAGCCGCTTCAAACATCCGAATCATATCACTAATCTCTTCAGCACTTTTTAAATAAACCATATATTGATTACTTCGCGGCATCATTTTACTATCAAATTTCATTTCATGAAGTAAAGCATTCATAAATTTAGCATCTTCCTCTTCATGAAATACATATTCCACATGATATCCACTTGTTCTAGGATCATTAATAGAACCTGTGACTAAGAAAACCCCTCTAACAAACGCGATCATTTCCTCAGGATTTCCTAAATCATCTCGTTTCATGGAAATCTTTTTTCCATTGACTAAAATATTTAAATTACTTAAAAGATGAGAAACATTTTCTTTGCATTCTAAAATATAAATTTGTTTTTTTCGAAGTTTTTTTTGATTACGAACAATAATATGAGGAGATAAATTAAATAAATTTTTAATATCTTTATAAACTCTTCTTGCAACACTTCCATTTTCAAACGTTAAAGTAATTTTATCTGATTCAATAAGTGAATCATATCGAATAATGGCCGAAAGCTCACTAATCATTTCCGTCCGAGAGATTTCATTATTACAAATTTCTTCTTTTAAACGAGTAGAAAATGTCATAAAATCACCTAAAAATAATTATAAAACAAAAGAAAGAAATACTCAAATTTTTTCATAAAAAGTATTTCTTCTTTTTTGGTAATAATTTCTTTCTATTTTAACTAAATGCAATTTCATAAGGACTATCTTTCGTTCCATTTCCATTTATTATTTTGATATTTTCTTTTAAGTATAAAACTGGAATAACTAAATTTTGGTATTTAGAATCATTATTTGCAACAGTTCCATTATAATCTGGAGTATCAGTAGAGATTACGCGAT
>CANQFE010000067.1 GCA_947598285.1 uncultured Bacilli bacterium | reverse complement strand
AGAAAGTAAAGATAATTCCATTCATTTAACTGATTTAAAACCTGCGACTAAATATACTTACTATGCTGCTAACCCTTGTACTTTTATATCAGGAAAATCAAAAGAAGAATTGGAAACATATTGTAATTTAGGAAATTGTCAAAAAATAGAATTTACCACTTTAGAAGATCCAAATTTGAATCAAGAAGTCTCTGATAAACCAACTGATAATCAAGAAACTATTGATAAGTCAACTGACAATCAAGAATTTGAAAATCCTAATACAGGAAATGAGCTTCCTATTATAACTATTATGATTTCCTTGATACTAGCTATTTTGTTGTTTGTTTTTTCTAAAAAGAATAGAAAATTATTTTAAAAACTTATTGAAAATATGTCATTTTATAACATATTCTCAGACTGCTGACACGATTTGATTTTTAATGAAGTGCCTTTATTATAGGCAATTTTGGCATTACAAATAGAAGCGAAAATCCCAGGTACAAACTCTACTCTTGTGGCGGAGTAGTTGACAAATAATAATTTGAAAACAGGACTGAATTTTGCGATGAAATTCAGTCTTGGATTTACTCAAACTCATATAGCAAAAAAGGTAACTCTTTTTCTTAAAATTATCTTATTTTCTTAAGGCTTCTATTGCATCTAATGATAGTCCTGTAATTTTGGAAATAAAGGAAAGATCACAGTTTTCTTTCAGCATATTTTTTGCAATTTCTATTTTACTTTTTTTCTCTCCAATCTTTTTTCCATGTCTTTCACCTTCTAGTCTTTCAGTATTTAATTGAAATTGGATGTCTTGTTCTTTGGTAAGAAAACTAGTAAACTCAATGTTTTGATTTAGTTTCTCTAATTTTTCTTGATATCTTTTCATAAACTCATCTTTCTCCATTTCTTTTAATTCCTCGATGGAAGTATCTAAAATACTTAAATAGTGATATAGTTGTTTTTTTGTTTCATCAATTACATTGTACCACATTTCTTTGATTAAGTCCATATTGAATTCGATGATTCTCACATTTTCCAGATAAGGAATTAAAGTATCTGATTGAATCTTATATTCTTGCATACAAGGAATGTTTTTACTTTTCGGAATCCCATAAGTAAAATCAATATGTAAGAATTGTGTTTGGGTATCATAGCTTTGGCCAACTTCAGTATCTTTACTAAAGATAGTACTAAAAAAATTTAAGTTTCTAAGATGAAGCCATAAAGGAGAAGTAGCATTCATTTCGATATGAGTTTTCACACCATCTACTTCAGCCAAAAAATCAACTAACTTAGCTCTTTCTAAAACATTTCTTTTTAAAAGTTCGGTATTAGAAAAAGAAATATGATTTACTTTCTTTTTTAGAATTAAAGATAAAAGAGTTTGTAAAAGAAAAGGATCAGAAGGGTCAGCAAAGATAGCTTTAAAGACTTTATCATCTTTAGAAGTAAAAGTACGCATAAAATTCCTCCTTCCAAGAGTATTAAAACAGAAAGGAAGGAGAAAAACAAAAGACCAATTTTAAGATTTTAAAAGAAAAAAGAAGCAAATTTATAGAAATCTGTTAGACCAATTTTCAAAATCTGCATTCTTTTCGTTATCAATTTTTAAAATTAGTTATTTTAAAACTTTTTTTGTCGAAAAAAAGAAGATTTGAGAAAACGTAAAATTTTACCTTTTTTCTGTTATCTTTTCTTTGTTTTTGATATAATAACTTTTAGGAGGGACAAGATGCAACGGAAAACATTTGCCCTAATAGATGGGGATCAATTAAAAGAAAATGTAGAACAAATTAAAAACAAATATCCTGATTATCAATATTACATTGGGGTTGTTAAAAATAATGCTTATCATCATGGTATTAAATCTATTTTAAATCTTATCGAAGGTGGAATTAATTATTTGGCAGTCTCTTCTTTAGAGGAAGTCCTTCAAATCAGAAAATATCATAGCAGTATTCCCATTTTATGTTTAGAACCTATTCCATTAGAATTTATAGATGATGTCTTAAACGCCAATATTACGTTAACGGTAGAGTCTTTAGAATATTTAGAAAATCTTTTAAAAATAGATTTATATACCAATTTAAAAGTTCATTTGAAAATTGACTCAGGAATGCATCGGTTAGGTTTAACGAGCAAAGAAGAATGTGAAGAAGCTGTAAAAAAGCTAAAAAAACATTCTAAAATAAAGTTAGAAGGAATCTATAGTCATTTTGCTACATTAGGAATCACTGATCCACATTGGGATCATCAAGTTGCCTCTTTTTTAGAAATTACAAGTAAAATCGATTTAAAAGAAATTCCAATCGTTCATTTTGGAAGAAGTGCCACTTTAGTAGAACATCCTAAATTATCATTTTGTAATGGCATTCGCTTAGGAATTGTGATGTATGGTTTTTCCCAAAGTAGAAAAGATAACCCAGGTTTTCGCAGTCGCCTAAGAATATTAAAAAGAAAGTATCTTCAAAAAAAGAATCAATGTAGTATTACTTTTTTAGAAAATGATTTACATTTAAAAACTGCTTTTTCTTTATATTCTAGTATTATGAGTGTAAGAAAAGTAACAAAAGGGGATGTAGTAGGGTATAATACTTTTGTAGTCAAAGAAGATGGTTACATTTATACTCTTCCAATTGGATATGCGGATGGCGTAACTCAAAGTTTTAAAGAAGTTTCAATTGATCATCAAAGATATCCTATCGTAAGTGATGCAATGGATATGATTATGATTTTTGGTAAAGATAGAAAACCAATAGGAACTCAAGTAGAAATTTTTGGAGAGGATATTTCGATTTCTGAAGTATGTCGTAATCTAAATCAAAACGCGTATCATTTATTGAATCAAATTAGTAATCGTGTTGTAAGAGTTCATAAAACCAAAAATGAAAAAGAAGAAATATATTATTAAGGAGAGGCTATGGATTTTGAAATATTAATTTTAGGAAGTGATGCTAATTCATATACATTAGCTAGATGCGCTTATGAAGCCTATCACAAAAAAGCTCATTTAATTGCCAAAGAAAGACTTGCATTTACAAAGTTTTCTAATATTTTGACGATTGAATATCATGAAAATTTATGGGATGAAACAGTATGTCTAGACCAAATAAATCATTTCTTAAAAAAAATGAGTCCTAAAAAAGTATTAATAATTAGTACCAATGAATATTATTCTTCTTTGCTTGCCAAAGAAAAAAAGAAAATTGAAAAGAATGGCATCTTTTTTGACCAAGAAATAAAAATTTTAGAAACACTAACCAATAAAGAAACTTTTTATAAAACCTATAAAAATTCAGAGTTATCATTTCCTTTAACTTATTATTTTGATGTAACCAAAAATACTGTTTTTCCCACTTTAGATTATCCCATCATTGTAAAACCAGCTAATGTCATTTCGTATAATCATTTATCATTTGAAGGAAAACATAAAGTTTATAAAATAAAAAATGAAGAAGAATTAAAAAAAGTAATCGAATTGATAAAACAATCTGGATATCAGGATCGTTTAATTTTACAAGAATTTATCGAAGGGGATGATTCATATCTTTTTGACAGCGTCGTTTATATCGATCAAAAGAAAAAAGTAAAAGTAATTTCTTTTGCCCAAATTGGTCTTCAAGAACATACAAAAAGTATGGTGGGAAACGCGGCATGTTTAATAAATGGTTTTTCTACTTTTCCTGGTGATGTTTCACAAATGAAAAAAAATATTCAAACGTTTATGGAAAAAAGAATTGCTCAAAATGGTTTTTATGAAGTAGATATGAAATATGATGCCAAAACAAATACATTTAAGGTTTTAGAAATTAATGCCAGACAGGGAAGATGTAGTTATTATTTAACGCCATTAAAAGCAAATTTAATATCCATTATGGTAGATGATCTTATTTTAGGAAAAAATATTGTCTTCAAAGACTTAAAAGAAGAATGTCTTCTTTCCTTTGTTCCTAAAAAAATTATTAAAAAATATGTCAAAAATACTCAATTTAAAAATGAAGTGTATCGTTTATGGAAAAAAAGAGTGAGTCCAATGGAGTGCAAACTAGACCGAAATTTTCTTCGTTTTCTCATGATGAAAAAAAGGCTATGGCATTATCAAATTGAATATAAAAATGGTGATTGGGAGGAATAAAGATGTGTGGAATTGTTGGATTTGTTGACTCAAAAAAGAAATCTGAAAAATTAAAAATTGTGAAAAGTATGGCAGATGAAATGATTCATCGTGGGCCTGATGGTGAAGGATATTATGCTGATGATTATGTAGCATTAGGACATCGGCGCTTGTCAATTATTGATGTTTCAGGTGGATCTCAGCCGATTTATAATAAAGATGGTTCTTTAGCAATTATTTTTAATGGCGAAATCTATAATTATCAAGAATTAAAAGAAGAATTAATTTCTGATGGTTATCATTTTGAAACAAAAACAGATACCGAAGTCATTTTGCATGGTTATGAAAAATGGCATGATGAAGTTTTTGCAAAATTAAGAGGAATGTTTGCATTTGTTATTTATGATCAAAAGAATCATGAAATCATTGGTGCCAGAGACCATTTTGGAATGAAACCATTTTATTATTATCAACTAGGAGAAGAGTTTTTATTTGCCTCCGAAATTAAATCAATGTTAGTTCATCCTGATTTCCAAAAACAAATTAATACAGATGCTTTAAAAATGTATCTAATTTTTCAGTATTCAGTCAAAGAAGAAACATTCTTTAAACATGTTTATAAATTAAAACCTGGACATTACTTTCATTATAAAGATGGAAAATTAACAATAAAACCATATTTTGAATTAAAATATCAGAAAGAAACGAAAAAAGAATATCAAAAAATGAAAGAAGAATTAAAAGATGTCTTAGAAGATTCAATTTATTATCATCAAACAACAAGTGATGTTGAAGTTGGTGCTTATTTATCAGGAGGTGTAGATTCTTCCTATGTTGTAAGTGTTGCTAAACCTGATAAAACTTTTTCAGTTGGTTTTTCTTACGAAGGATTTGATGAAACTGACTACGCCAAAGACCTTTCCAAACAATTGAACATTAAAAATTATCGGCAAAAAATTAGTCCTGAAGATTTTTTTGAAGCATTACCAAAAGTCCAATGGCATACCGATGAACCTCATGCCAATCTCTCAACAGTACCTTTATATTTTTTAAGTAAATTAACTCAAAAAGAGGTAAAAGTAGTTTTATCGGGTGAAGGGTCTGATGAAATGTTTGGTGGATATAATGAATACAACGACCCTAAACTATTAAAATTATATCTTCATTTTCCTCTTTGGTTTCGTTATGGCGTTCGTAATCTTGTGAAAAATCTTCCTCATTTTCCAGGTCGAAATACTCTGGTAAAATATGGACTTCCTTTTAATGAAAGATATATTGGTCATGGAACCTTTATGGAAGAAAAAGAAGCCAATTTAATTTTAGCAAATCATTTAAAAAATGACGAAAAAATCAAAGATATTTTAGAACCAGTTTATAGTAAAGTAAAAAATGAAGATGAATTAACTAAGAAAATGTTCATTGATTTTCATTTTTGGCTTCCACAAGATATTCTTTTAAAAGCTGATAAAATGAGTATGGCGCATTCAATTGAACTGAGGACTCCACTGATGGATATTGATGTATTTAACTATGCCAAAACCATTCCAAATAAATATTTATTAAAAAAGAAAGAAACGAAATATTTATTTCGAGATATTTCAAAAGAAAAAATTCCTGAAGAATGGTCCAAAAGAAGAAAATGTGGTTTTCCTGTTCCTTTTTCCAAATGGATAAGAGAAGAAAAATTTTATCAAAAAGTGTTAGAAGCATTTCAAAAGGATTATGTCAAAGAATTTTTTGATCAAGAATATATTTTACAATTGCTAGACAATCATTATACAGGAAAAGAAAACAATGGACGAAAAATATATAATATTTATTGTTTCTTAGTATGGTATCAAGTTTATTTTGCATAAAATAGAGTAGAACACGAAAAAAAATAGATTTTTTCAAGAAAAATTAGGATTTTTAGTTGACTTTAAGACATCTTTTTGATAATATTTAAAGTGTCAACTAAAGCACGGGCGTTTAGCTCAGTTGGTTAGAGCATCTGCCTTACAAGCAGAGGGTCTGCGGTTCGAGTCCGTAAACGCCCACCATTTTATTTTTTTTGCCGAAATGGCGTAATTGGTAGCGCAACTGACTTGTAATCAGTGGGTTGGGGGTTCGAGTCCCTCTTTCGGCACCACTTTTAGGAGGGATAGCGAAGTGGTCAAACGCGGCAGACTGTAAATCTGTTCCTTCGGGTTCCATGGTTCAAATCCATGTCCCTCCACCATTTCTTAAATAATTATTGCCTCGTAGCCAAGTGGTAAGGCATCAGACTTTGACTCTGACATTCCGGTGGTTCGAGTCCACCCGAGGCAGCCATTTTTAAAAATTTTGGTTCGCTAGCTCAGTAGGTAGAGCATTTGACTTTTAATCAAAGGGTCTCGGGTTCGAATCCCGAGCGAGCCACCAGTTGTAATATAAAGCCTAAGTGAAAGGCTTTTTTAATTGCCTTTTAAATTTCAAACAACATTTTCTAATTCACTTCAGGGTTGCATATGAGTCTATTATTTTTTTACAAAAAGTACCTTTCTTTCGACAAAATTTGCTCTTCTTGTTTGATACAATGCAGAAGAAAGGAAAAAAGTATCAAAAAATGAAAAATTTATTCTCCTGTGGTTAATAATTTTTAAAATTTCATTGATATACTTTTTGTAGGGTGATAAATATGAAACTATCTAGAGCAATCTCTGAAAAAATATTAAAAATTTGTAATGAAAAAAATATCACGCCAAACAAACTAGCGAGCATTTGTTGTCTCACCCAGAGTACTGTTCAAAATTTAATTACCGAAAAATCGAATAATCCTAAATTATTAACGATCATTAGAATCTGTGAAGGATTAGAAATTCCTGTAAAAGAATTTTTTGATGATGAACTTTTTGCTGAAATTGAAAGAGAAGATTAAATATCTTCTCAGACTGTTGACAAATAAGTAAAAAAAATTGCTTATTTGTCTTTTTTTTAAGTAAATATATTCAAAAATTAGA
>CANQFE010000066.1 GCA_947598285.1 uncultured Bacilli bacterium | reverse complement strand
TAATAATCCAACACTTTTTATTTTGCAATAATTTTTTGACAAAGTTAAAGACTTTTCGTTAGAAATTTGGTACAATGTCTATAGATTTGGTGGTGAAACTATGGAAGATGAAAATAAAACAGAAGAACAGATAGATTCACCAAGCCAAGAACAATTGCCACTTGAACTGGAAGTAGAGCCTGAAAATCCTTCAGAACCTCTTTTGGTAGAAGGCTCTAAAAAAGATATTGCGAAGTTACTAAAAAAAAGAAAAATCCAAATTGGACTTATTCTTATTGGTATTTTTTTTCTAATTCTTTTTCTTTTCTGCCTTTTTAGTGATTCTTCAGAAACTTTAAATCTTCCTTATAAAGAAAATAGTACTTGTGAAAGTGTCAAGGTGATTTATGATCCATATAATGAAGAGGAAGAAGAATCAGTTTCCACTATGGATTTAGAAAGTTATGTTAAAGCAGCGATGAATCTTTATGCCAAAGAAATTCAAAATCCTCCAGATGGAATGTATAATTTTTATTATGCTTTAGCTATTGCTTTACGAACTGAAGTGATTCATAATAATTGTGAAGTGACTTATCGAGATCAACAAATTTCTAATTCTTCAGCTTTTGATAGTGATTTAAATGATGCTTGGGAAGGTTCGAAAGGAATTATTGTCACTGATTCAGATACGAATGTTTTGGATCTTCCTGTTTCTTCTTTTTGTTGGAGTGAAGAAGAAGATAATCAATATCATTTATTAGGAAAAAAGATGACTATTGAATCAGATTTTGTTTTAGAACATATGGCAAATGAAGTTTATTCTTCTTGTGAATGTAATCGATTTGTTTCTGTGGAAACTGTTTCTTGTGAAGAAAATGATGATATTTGTACTCAAACATGGGCTTCTAAAACGGATGAAGAGGAAAATCCTATAGAATGTCAAAGAGCTTGGGTTCATCAAGATGATTCGGAAGGATTTAGTGTTTTTGGAGCATTTTATGTTATGATGCGTTATAAAAAGGATTATAGTGCAATTTTAAGATATTTTGCAGGATCAGATATCAATCTTATGACAGTATCCAAAGAAGAAGAGGAAACAGATAATACCTTAGCTGATAATACAAACTGTTCTGATTTTAGCTTAACAAACACCACTTTAAGTAAAAATGAATTTGTGAGTAGAGTTCAAAATTATTCTGATTCACGATCAGGTTGGAAATTATTTCAAGAAAATGCTGGGCTTATTTATGATATGGGAGTAGAAAATAATGTAAATCCAGAAATTATTATGGTTAGAGGATTGCTTGAAGGTTTTTCGCCTGGAGGTAGTACTTATAATTATTTTGGAATCGCTTGTTACAATGAGTCTCCAGGGTCTTGTTCACGTTATGCTTCTTTTGAAAAGGGTATTTTGGCATTTATTGAAGTTTTACAAAAATATAAAAGTTTTACTCAATTTTCTGGACGTTATGCTTATTTAGGAAATTATTGGTTTAATCCTGGAAGTGATGGTTCAGGAGGATGTGCTTATGCAAATGATATTTATCCTGATGGGTTAGATAGCTATGTTGCTGATGCTTGTTCTCCTTCACGAAGAAATTTATGTGTGGCTGGTGAGACAGGAACAAAAGTGGGATGTGTTCCGACTCGTCAAGAAGATAAAGATGCTTATGCTTTATTTCAAGGAAAGAATATGATTGAGCTTAGAGAGAAAATTTTTGGTATTAGTGATAGTTGTTATGGTAGTTGTGTATTATATAGTCAATCAGATCCAAGATGGGGTAGTGATCTTTTAGGAAATAGTTCAATTACTATGAGTAAAGCTGGATGTGCTGTTACTTCGGTTGCAATTGCTATGACTTGTACTGGTTTAATTGATGATGTTTCTAATTTTTCACCAGCTGTTTTAAATCAAGCAATGAAAAATGTTTCTAATGGTTTTGCTGGCCCAGATATCTATTGGGATAATGCAGGAATTACTTCTTTTATTCCATCATTTCATGTTGGAGGAAGATATACTTTTAATGCTGCGACAACAACTTCTCAAAAACTAGATGCTTTGACATCAGGGTTATCTACAAGAAGAATGGGAATTGTTCATTTATCTCGCGGACATTTTGTTGTATTACAATCTGTTAATCAAAGTAATCATACCATTACGGCTTTGGATCCAGCAGGTGGAAAAGTAAATACTTTTCATTTTAATGAAATCGATGGCTTTAAGTATTATAACTTTTAGAGAGGAGAAATTTTATGAATCGAAAACAAATTTTCTTGTTGGTTGGAATTAGTTTTTGTTGTCTTCTTTATTTTGTCATTGTCTTTTTCTTTTTTGGTGATAGAAATCTGAGTGAAGGTTATATTGTGGTTTCTAATCTAGGCGGTTTTTATTGTAAACAAAAAACTTGCTTATATCGTGAACCAGGTGAGATTGATTCTAATGAAAAAGTTTTTCAGGTTTATCAGCAAAATGAATTGGTTGGAAATTATGAACTAGAATATTTGAATCGTTGGAATTTTTTTCAAAATGGAAATTGGACTTCCTTTTATGGTGATTTTGTTGCTTATGATACCAGTTTAAATATTTCATTTCTTTCTTATCGTTATGAACTCATTTCTTCAAATATTCAATCTAATTTGTCAAAAATATTACAAGAAAAGGGAATTACTTCCTATGATTTTTCATCCCAATATATGATTGTAGCAGATGTCGATCAAAATGGACAAGATGATCAAATTATTAGTTTATCAAATCAAACGGAAGATGAAATGAATGGACCTTATTTTTCTTTCTTATTTGTCATTTTGAATGGTAAAATGATTGAAATTTATAATGAAACTACTTTAGAAAAGTATGAATTACCATTTTATACTATTTCAGGTATTTTCCATTTAGATAATGAAAAACAAACTCGTATTTTAGTGACCAAGTATTATTATGATCAAATTTTAGATCCATCTTTGATTTTATATCAACAAAATGGTAAAACGATTCAAGAAATTGCTTCTTCTTAATCTAGGTATATTTTTCTTTTTTCTTATCATACTATAGATGGTGATAAAAATGGAAGAAAAAGAAGTAATTTTAAAAGTTTATCAAAATGTTTTAATGGGCTTAGTAGGAATTAAAAGTGTTAAGGACAAAATTCAATCTAAAGAATTACTAGATGAAATTTTAAAGCAAAAAAAACAATATGATAGTATTAAGCATGCTTTAGAATCTTTATGTAAAAAGTATCATGTTGAAGACAAAGAACTTGGGTCTTTTGTTCAAATGGAAAGTGATATGATGGTGAACATGAAAATGATGATCGATAACAGTGATGCTCATATTGCTAAAATGATGATGGAAGGAACTAATAAAGGACTCATTCAATTGGAAGAATTATTAAATCATTATGAAGGAAAGGAGCAAAAAATTATTTCTATTATTCAAAATTTAATTCGTTTTGAACATGAGAAGTTAGATACTTTAAAAAAATATCTTTAATCATTTTAAATTAGCACTGAAAAGTGTTTTTTTTCTTGTTATTTTATGTTAAGATAGTACTAGGAAAAGAGGAAGTAATCATGAAAAATTTGAAACGTTATATTCCTAATTTTTTAACCTCTTTACGGATTCTTTTTACACCTATTGTCATTTATTTGGGAATCACGAATCATTATTTTCTTTTAATTGGAATAGCGATTGTGATTGCGTTTACTGATTTTGTAGATGGTTTTTTAGCCAGAAAGTGGAATGTAACTAGTGAACTTGGAGCAAAACTAGATATGTTTGCTGATAAAATGCTTGCGATTGGCTTATTAATTGTTCTTATTGTAAGAAATCATGCATTCTTCTATGTATTAGTTTTAGAAGTTATCATCGCGCTTATGAATTTATATTTCTATTTTAAAAAAGGAATTGCGGCTTCTTTATTAGTTGGGAAATTAAAAACTTGGGTGATTTTTATTACAATTATTTTAGGTTTTGTTGAACTTGTTTATCCAGAGTTTCATGTTGATTTTTTTGTTTATTTAACTTTGGCTTGGCAAATCGTGACTTTAATTTGTTATTTTTTATACCGTAATCGAAGTATCGACGTAAAAAAAAAGACAGTAGAAGAAGAATATTTTGATTTTTATGAGTTAGTTGGCCCCATTTTAAAGAAAAAAGATATGCAACTTCGAAAGAATTATCCTCATCATATTCATGAATCTGTTTATGATCATGTGCTTCGTGTTTCTTTTGATTGCTATAAAATTGGCAAACGATGGGGTATGGATTATCAAAGTTTAGCTATTGCGGGAATTTTGCATGATTTTTATGAAAAGCCATGGCAATATGATTTAGAAGTCAAACCATTTTTTCAAAAGCATGCTTTTACTCATGCTAAAAATGCCATTGTGAATGCGAAAAAAATTTATGGAACTAAAGTAGTTACTCCTAAAGTTGAGCAAATTATGGAAACACATATGTTTCCATTAAATAAGAAATTTCCAAGAAGTAAAGAAGCATGGCTTTTAACAATTGTTGATAAAGCTGATTCGATGGATTTTCTTCTTCATCCTATCTTATTATATAAAATCTTTTTTGATAAAGAGTATCGTCAAAAAAAGAAAGACTACCAGCAAAAAAGAAAGGATGAAAAAGGTGTAAAATAGTGTCTTCCTAGTTTGACACTTTTTTTTTCTTTCGATATAATGGTTATGGTGAATAGAGTATGGCAAAAAAGAAAAAAGGGTCAGGAGAAAGCTCTAAAAAAAATAGTTTTAGTGTGGAACTTACAGGACTTGTTTTAATTTTAATTGGATTAATTGGTTTTGGGTTTGGTCCAGTGGGAGCATTACTTAAAAAATTTGCTATGTTCTTAATGGGGGAATGGTGGCCTCTTATTTTAATTTTTGTTTTAGTGATTGGCTGTTATATGCTTTTAAAAAGAAAACTTCCTAATTTTTTTGAACAAAGGTATATTGGTTTTTATTTTCTTTTAGTTGTTGTTTTGGTGTTAAGTCATTTAACATTTATTCAAAGTGCTCAAAATGCCAGTGATATTTTTGATGCGACTATGACTAATTATATGCAAAGAGTTGCTTCTATTAATCCCCATAGTGCTTTATCTAGTTCTGGACAAACTTCAATTGTTATTGGTGGTGGACTTATTGGGGCTATTTTTGCCTTTTGTACGGATGCTTTATTTGGATTAAATGGAACTTATATCGTTTTGGGATTTACTTCTTTATTTGGAATTATTTTGCTCTTTAATATTAATTTATCAAATTTATTAAATGGGTTTATTTTAAAGATGTGTCATCATAAAGAAAATGATGATGAAGAAGAAAGTGAAGAAGATGAGACATTAGAGAAAGAAAAGGCTTTAGAAAAACGACTTCTTGGAGGAGAGGAAGAACCATCTAGCAAATCAATTATTATCAATAGTATGGAAGAATTAAAACAAATTGAAATGCCAGAAGAAGTACCAACTCCTTCTCCAAATGAGCCAAAAAGTGTATCTAATCCAAATTATAAACTTCCTGAAATGAAATTGTTAGATGATCCGGTTGTTGCCAAAAAAACAAATTCAAATCAATTTTTAATTAATAATAAACAAAACTTGGAACGAGTCTTAAAAGATTTTCAAATTGCAGGTCGAGTTGTAGATATTCATATGGGACCTTCTGTTACTCAGTTTGAAGTTGTTGTTCCTAGTGGGACAAAAGTTAGTCGAATTAGTTCTATTAATCGTGAGATTGCACTTGCATTAGCAGCCAAAGATGTTCGAATTGAAGCTCCAATTCCGGGAAAGAGCACGATTGGAATAGAGATTCCTAATCAATCTATCTCACCAGTTAAAATTAAAGAAATTTTAGCAAGCAAAGAAATGATTAATGCTACTGGTGGAATTCAGGTTGCTTTAGGAAAAGATATTATGGGTATTCCAAGAAGTGCAGATTTATCAAAAATGCCTCATTTGTTGGTGGCTGGTTCTACTGGTTCAGGAAAGTCTGTTTGTATTAATAGTATTATTGCATCTATTTTAATGCGTTATCGGCCGGATGAAGTAAAACTTGTTTTAGTGGATCCCAAACAAGTTGAATTATCCAATTATAATGGAGTTCCTCATTTATTATGTCCAGTGGTTGTTGATCCTAAAAAAGCAAGTGCGACTTTACAAAAAGTAGTCGTAGAAATGGATAAACGGTATCATGTTTTAGCTGATAAAGGGGTTAAAAATATTGCTGATTATAATAAAAAAATTGAGGAAGAAAATAGAAAACATCCCGAAACACCAGAACCAAAAATGAATTATTTGGTAGTCATTGTGGATGAAATGGCTGATTTAATGATTGTTGCTCGAAAAGAAGTAGAAGATTCAATTATGAGAATTACGCAGCTTGCTAGAGCAGCAGGAATTCATCTTATCGTGGCAACTCAAAGACCATCTACCGATGTTATTACTGGTGTTATTAAAACAAATATTCCATCACGAATTGCTTTTTCTGTCGCATCTCAAATTGATTCTAGAACTATTTTGGATACTGGTGGAGCAGAGAAATTGCTAGGAAAAGGTGATATGCTTTTCTTGCCAATGGGTGAGAATGTTCCAACACGAATTCAAGGATGTTTCATTTCTGATGATGAAATTAGAAGATTAATTGATTATGTTTGTAAACAACAACAAGCTTCTTATGATGATACAATGAGTAATGTCTCAGTAGAATCTTCCATTTCTAGTAGTGATGATAGAGGAGAGTATGAAGATGAAATGTATTCTGAAGTTGTCGAATTTGCTATTGCTACTGGTAAGATTAGTGCATCTTTATTACAACGTCGTTTCCGTTTTGGTTATAATAGAGCAGCACGGATGATGGATATTTTGGAGGAAAGAGGAATTGTTGGACCTCAAAATGGTTCGAAACCAAGAGAAGTTTTAGTGAAATTAGAAAATAAAGAAGGGACTGGAGAATAGTCCTTTTTTTCATTTAAAAAAAATAAGAAAACCTAACTTGTTTTGAGTTTAGGTGAAAAAAATACTTGACAAGAAAAAAGATGAAAATGTGGAAAACTTTTTCATCTTTTTGTATAAAAAATAAGGAAAACATTCCTTTTGTTTAGTATAATAAAGTTGTAAAAATAAAAATCATAGTAAACAAAATATACGGAGGTGTTTTCCTATGAATAATT
>CANQFE010000065.1 GCA_947598285.1 uncultured Bacilli bacterium | reverse complement strand
ATTACTTTAATTAACATATTACAAAAAAATAGTCCAAAAGAATGATAAAAAGTTTGCATTTTTAAAAGATTTATAATATACTTAGAAAGAAAGAAGTTTTTCTGAAGTTTTTAGGTGTCCTCGTCTATTACTTTGGTAAAACCGATTATAAAAAGAAAAGGAGGAAAATACTTATGGCTATGTCAAAAGAAAGAAAATCTGAAATTATTAAAGAATTTCAAAAAAGCAAAAATGATGTTGGAAGTACTGAAGTTCAAATTGCTTTATTAACAGAAGAAATTAATAATTTAACAGAACATTTTAAAGTCCATATTCATGATTACCATTCAAAACGTGGCTTACAAAAAATGGTTGGACGCAGAAAAAAACTTTTAAATTATTTAAAAGAAACAGATGTTGTCTCTTATCGTGAATTAATTAAAAAATTGAATTTAAGAAAATAGGCACTAAATTTTTTAGTGTCTTTTATTAATATAAAAGGAGTGAAAAGATGAAAAGAGAATTTAAATTAGACTTTTATGGAACAAAAATTGTTGTGGAAACAGGATGGCTTGCCAAACAAGCAAATGCAGCAGTTTTAGTAAGGTTTAATGATACTGTTGTTTTAAGTGCAGTTGTCATGGGAAAAACACCAGTTACCCAAGACTTTTTCCCTTTGCAGGTTCTTTACCAAGAAAAACTATACTCTGTTGGTAAAATTCCTGGAGGATTTATCAAAAGAGAAGGACGTCCGACCGATGAAGCAACTCTTGCGGCAAGAATTATTGATCGACCTTTAAGACCAATGTTTGATGAAAATTTACGAAATGAAATTCAAGTCATAAATATGGTATTATCTGTAGATCAAGATAGTTCTCCAATTATGGCAGCTTTATTTGGATCATCTTTAGCTTTAGGAATTTCTGAAATTCCTTTTGATGGACCAGTAAGTGGAGTAGTAGTTGGAAAAATTGGCAAAGAAATGATAATTAATCCAAGCGTAGCTCAGTTAGAACAAAGTAAAATGAATCTAACAGTTGCTGGAACAAAAGATGCCATTTGTATGGTGGAAGCCGGCGCGAGTGAATGCAGTGAAAAAGAAATGCTTGAAGCAATGCTTTTTGGGGAAGAAGCCAATCAAGAATTATGTGCTTTCCAAGAACAAATTATTAAAGAAATTGGGAAAGAAAAAGTAGAACTTGATAAAGCCGAACTTGATCCTGATATCATCTCTCAAGTAACATCATATGCTTATCAAAAAATCGTCGATGCGATTCAAATTAAAGATAAATTAGCCTCTCAAGAAAAAGTGATTGAAATAAAACAAGATGCCATTGGCTATTTTACGAATATCTATTTAGAAGATGAAGAATTAAATGAAAAAATAAAACAAGTAACTAAAATTTTAGATCAATTAGAAGGAGATGCTGTAAGAAGTTTAATTACCGAAAAACATATTCGTCCTGATGGTAGAAAAATGGATGAAATAAGACATTTAGATGCTATGGTTGATTTACTTCCAAGAACTCATGGCTCTGCAGTCTTTACAAGAGGTCAAACCCAAAGTTTAGCAACTACGACATTAGGGGCGATTGGAGAACATCAAATACTAGATGGATTAGGAATAGAAGATACCAAACGTTTTATGTTACATTATAATTTTCCAGCCTTCTCAGTAGGTGAGATTGGACGTTATGGTTCTCCAGGAAGAAGAGAAATTGGCCATGGTCATTTAGGAGAAAGAGCACTTTCCTATGTCATTCCTTCTGAAGAAGAATTTCCTTATACCATTCGAGTTGTTTCAGAAATATTAGAATCAAATGGTTCTTCAAGTCAAGCAACTATCTGTGCTGGATGTCTTTCCCTTATGGCTGCTGGTGTCCCAATTAAAGCACCAGTCGCTGGAATTGCCATGGGTCTTATTACCTCCAAAGATGAAAAAAACTATACCATATTGACAGATATCCAAGGCCTTGAAGATCATATGGGCGATATGGATTTTAAAGTTGCCGGAACTCGTGAAGGTATTACCGCTTTACAAATGGATATTAAAATTAAAGGAGTCACGAAAAGCATTTTAAAAGAAGCTTTAGCCCAAGCCAAAAAAGCAAGATTAGAAATTTTAGATGTCATGGAAGATTGCATTAAAGTTCCTCGAAAAGAATTAAGCCCATATGCTCCTAAGATTGCTACTTTTACAATTGCGCCGGAAAAAATCAAAGATGTGATTGGTCGAGGAGGAGAGATGATTACCAAAATTATTTTGGAAGCAAGTCATGTCAAAACAGTAAATGATAAAGATGCAGTAAAAGTTGATTTAGAAGATGATGGAAGAGTTATTATTTACCATGTAAATCAAGAAATTATTGATAAAACCAAACAAATGATTTTAGATGTCGTAAAAGAAGTCGAAAAAGATAAAATTTATACGGGAAAAGTAACAAAAGTAGAAGATTTTGGTTGCTTTGTTGAATTATGGCCAAACTGTGAAGGATTAGTTCATGTTTCTCAACTTGCTCATGAAAGAGTGAATAAACCAAGTGATTTAGTTCATGTTGGCGATGAAATTTTAGTCAAAAGTTTAGGATATGATAATAAAGGAAGATTAAATCTTTCACGAAAAGAAGCTCTTCCTAAACCAGTCAAAAAAGAAATCAAAAGAAAAGAAGAATAACATAAAAACCAAAAAGAAAAATAAAATAGAATAAGGGTGATTTCATGCCATCTCTTATTCTTTTTTTAAAAGGAATTTTAATTGGAATTGGAAAAATTATTCCCGGTGTATCCGGATCATTAATCGCGATTAGTTTAGGTGTTTATGAAAATGCCATCGAAAAAATCAATCATTTTTGGCAAAACAAAAAAGGATCCTTTTATTATTTAGCACCTCTGGCCCTTGGAATCCTTGTTGCCATTTTATTTTCCAGTAACATAATCCTTCATTTTTTAAATACTTATTATGTATATACCATGACTGTGTTTATTGGTTTAATTGGTGGAACAATTCCCACTGTCACAAAAGAAATCAAAATTTCTTGGTCCAATCTTTTTTTCATTTTATTAATTTTTGGCTTTTGCTTTCTTTTTACTTTTAACCTATCTTTACAAGAATTTACTTTCCAAAATAATATTATAAATTTTCTTTTTCAAATTTTTTTAGGATTTATTGAATCATTTACTACGATTGTACCAGGGATAAGTGGAACAGCCATTTTTATGATGTTAGGAAGTTATAATTTTGTTTTAAGTTTATTTTCAAATCCGTTTTCTCATCTTTTTTCCTGCTTTTTGTTTGGCATAGGCTTCATAATTGGTTTTATTTTGTTAGCAAAATTAGTAGGCAATTTATTTTTAAATCATCGGGATATTACTTGGTTGAGCATTTTAGGATTCCTTCTTTTTTCTATTTTTTCTTTAGTTCTTAAAATAATTGATTTTATCACCAAAGAAAACTTTTTTCCTATTCTTTTTCTGTTTCTTTTATCCTATCGTGTCATATCTTTGACAAATCATGAATAAGAAGGTTGTAAAACTTTTCTTTTTTTGTTATTCTTAAAATAAGAAAAGAGGGTTCACATGAAAAAGTATCAAACAAAATATCATAAAAAAGGTAGTCTTTTTCTCATGGGTGTTTGTTGTGTTTTATGTATTTCAGCTGTTTCCTTTTTGAAAACTTTTTCTGTTTATGAAGTCCATGCCGAAGAAAATATTATGAAAGGAAATGTGAGTGACCCTGGAGATGTTTATTTTACCTTTTATTATAATAACCAAATTCAATTTTCTTTACCAGAAAAACAAGAAAATGTTTTCTTTGACGAAGAAAAAAGCCTTTGTATGAGAGAAGGAGCCGTTTTAGAGGATGTCAAAATCGTATTCGATCAAGAAGATTGGAGTTTTAAAGTAGAAGGAATGAAATCTCCCAACACCAAATGCTCTTTATATTTCTATTCTGCTTAAGAGAGTATTGTGACAAAATTGTAATTGCATTTTTTAGTCTCTTATATTATAATTACGTTATACCGAGTCAGTATTTTATTGCAAAAAGAAAGGTGGAAAGCAAAATGGTAAATGTGGTAGTAACCATTTATTATATCTTATTTGCAGTTTCATTTATTTACTGTATGTATTTTGCAATTACGGGTTTGTTTGGATTTAAAAATTATCATAAAAGTATGTTTGGAAAACATAAACCAAAATATAAATTTGGCATTATTATTCCAACTAGAAACGAAGAACAAGTAATTGGTAGTTTAATTAAAAGTTTAAAACAACAAAAATATCCCGAAAAATTATATGAAATTTTTGTAATTCCTAATAATTGTACCGATCATACGGAACAAAAAGCTAAAGAAGCTGGCGCAACAATAATTGATTGTAAAGTCAAAGTCAAAGTAAAAGCAGATGCTTTAGGATATGCTTTTGAATATTTGAAAAAAAGAGAAGATCTTGATGCCTATGTCATTTTTGATGCCGACAATTTAGTTCATCCAGATTTTTTAGCAAGAATGAATGATGCCCTTTGTGAAGGAGTCGAAGTTGGTCAATGTTTTCGTGATGCTAAAAATATGGAAGATAATTGGATTACAGGATCTTATACATTATTTTATTTCATTCAAAACTTTTTCTTTAATCGCGCACGAATGAATTTTTCAGGATCTGCAGCTATTAATGGAACAGGATTTATGCTAAGAAAAGAAATCGTGAAAGATGGCTTTCATACTAAAACTTTGACGGAAGACTCTGAATTTACCGGCCAATGTGCTCTAAGGGGAATTCAAGTTGCTTTTATAGAAGATGCAATTACTTATGATGAACATCCTCAAAACTTTTGGACAAGTTGGAAACAAAGAAAAAGATGGACAAGTGGTTGTCTTGGTTGTTTAAAAATATATGGTGGAAAATTGCTTAAAAACTTTTTGAAAACAGGAAATATTGCTTCTTTTGATATGGTGATGATGTATACTGCTCCTGTAATGGTTGTATTAGGATTTTTATTATCTGTTGTCTTATTTTTATTCCACATTTTAAATGTCAAATTATTTGATTTCTTCTCTTACTTATATGCGTGGGGAATTGTCTTCTTTATTGTTTTCTACATTGCCAATGTTGCTTTAAATATTTTTGTTGTAAAATATAATCATAAAAGTGCCAAAAATATTTTATCAGGAATTTTATTCTTCTCTTTATTTATTGCAACATGGATTCCAATTAACATTATTTGTTTATTTAAAAAGACTGAAAATTGGGAACCAATTAAGCATGATCGAAGCGATGTCGATTTAGATAATTTAATAAACTAGAAAAGTTGAAAAAGGACTTTTCTTTTTTTGGAAACTATGATATTCTTAAATCAGCAAAGTGAGTGTAAAAGAAATGAAAAGGAAGATTTTATATGTATTTCTTAGTCTTCTTCTTTTAAGTTTACTAGTTGGGGTAGGCTTTTTCTTGTTTTTCTTTCCAATTTATGTGAAAGATGTTTCTTATGAAGTAAAAGAAAAAAACATTAGAGCTCATATTTCTTTTTTAACTTCCATCGAAGGAACATGTGAAATAGAAGGCTTAGTAAGCCCGATTGAAAATAAAAAGTGTATCATTGATGTTCCAAACCATTTAGCAACTGTTACCATTAAAACAAAATGGAATCAAAAAGAAATTTCATTTAATCCAGAAATTCAAAATATTATTGATTTTGAATTAGCCGAAAAGAAAATTTATTTAGCGGTCGGTGAACAAAGATCAGTTGATATTTCAGTCGAAAAATTAGGAAACCCTAAAATTGTTCCAATTTATGAATCAGAAAACGAAAATATAGTGAAAGTAACAGAAAATGGATTTTTGGGTGTTAGCAATGGAACAACTAATATCAAAGTAAAAGTAGGCAAAATTGAAAAAATAGTTGAAGTAATTGTAACTGACTTATATCACTTACCAGTTTTAGAACCAAAAAAACAGTATTTAAAATGTGGAGTTTATTCCGAAGAAGAAAATCGCTTATTGGATGAAGCTTTAGCTTATCAAGTAAACCGTGCTGGATATAAAACGAGAGCTGGTGTCGTCGCAGCATTACGTTTCTTAACATTAGAATTTCCATATCAAATTAATTATTTCTTTGAAAATGGTCGGTTAAATAATAATACTGGAGGCGCGAAAGTAGATGGCGAAGGAAGATTTTATCATAAAGGCTTATATTTAAATTCTTATAAATTTCCAGAAATTCAAAAATTACCAAAATCTTATGGACCAGTAACCTGGGGATGCCCTTTAACAAATTGGCAAGATGAGTCTGGCTTTAAAAGAGGAGTAAAATATCCAAATGGTCTTGATTGTAGTGGTTTTATTACTTGGGCATTCTTAAATGGTGGGATATTTCAAGGAGATGATGAGTCAAAAGATACAGGTGCTGGAGATAACATAGAACGAGATGATGATTTAAGTGATTTAGGGCCCCATGTTTTAATTACTAGAGAACTATTAGAAAGTAAAACAATTAAAGCTGGTGATATCATCGCGACAGATGGACATATTGCCATGGTAGGTGGAGTTCAAGATGGAATGGTTTATGTTGCTGAATCAACAACTTATTATCATGGTGTTGTAATGCATCCTTATACATATGATGAACTTTTAAAAACAGATTATTTAACTTATGTTATTTTTATGGATGACTATTATGCTCAAAATGGTAATGGTAATGGAAATTATACTGATTATTGGGATTAAATAAATATTATCTTGAAAGATGAAGGAAAAAGTGATAAAGTGTATATAGATGAAGGAAACTTCATAAAATAAAAAAAGGAAGGCATTCGTGTTTGCATGCTAATGCCTACCATAAAATATGGAGGGCATTTAATCTTTACTCTTAAAGATTAAGTGCCGTTTTTTTAATTTGAAATTGCCCAGATGATGGACAATAAACAAATCGTGAAGAAAAAGGTAATTACTGTGATATATTTCATAAGTTGTAGAATAAAAATTCTTTTCTTCATATTGACCACCCCTTTCTAAAAAAGAAAAAAGTGGTAGGCACTAGCCACGAATGACTTCCATAAAATAATCATAACATACATAAGAAAAATAAATCAATCATAAAACAACAATTACCAACATGTCAATTGACTTCTGGGGGGGGGGTATTTGATAGAATCATCATAAATAGGTATGGTG
>CANQFE010000064.1 GCA_947598285.1 uncultured Bacilli bacterium | reverse complement strand
TTATTTGTATTAATAAAGATATTTTTATCTTCAATATTTAGCAAATTTAAGATATAATTATTTATAGACATAAGTTTCGATCCTTTCGATGTTTTTTAGACAATTACATTGTATCAAACTTATGTCTTTTTATGAAATAAAATAGTGTCAGTGATTTTCTCACCAACACTATTTATAATACAACCTATTTAAAAACTAGAGAAATCTAGTTTTTGTTATAATAATAGAAAGCAGGTATTATTATGAATATAAATTTATATTTAAAAGAAATTAATGATTGTGAAAAAATATATGATTTATGATACGAATAAAATATATTGAGGATAAAAAATATGTAATGAACTATTTCATTAATAAAAGAAAATAATAAAGATGTGTTTAGTGTAAAACACACCATAAAGTTTATGTTATTTGCACAACAAAAGTTATGCTAAATGCACAATGATAATTGATTGATGTTATACAATATGATATATTAATTATAAGGAGGAATTGATTATGTCTTTAATGAAGGAAAACTATACTAAAAGATTAGTTGATGATGAAATAGATGAATTGTTAAAAATATTTGGTGCAGTAAGTATTGAAGGTCCAAAATATTGTGGAAAAACTTGGACGGCTTTAAATCATGCTAATTCATCAGTTTTGTTAACAAAGTCTGATAATCCAAATTCTGATTACCAAAAAGCTTTAATAAATAGAGATTTAATATATACAAATGAGTTTCCTGAACTAATTGATGAATGGCAATCTATTGAACAAATATGGGATGATGTTAGAACTAAATGCGATGAAGATGGAAAGAGTGGTAAATTTATTTTAACAGGATCATCAGTCCCAGTTAGACCAGATAAAATATTTCATTCTGGGGCAGGAAGAATTTGTAAATTGAATATGTATACGATGTCTTTATATGAATCAGGTGATTCTGAAGGAATAGTATCTCTTTCAGATCTATTTGAAAATAAGGATATTGCTGTAAATTTAAAAAAGAAACCATCAATTCAAAAATATGCTGATTTAATCATTAGAGGTGGATGGCCAGCTAGTTTAAGGTATGATAGTAAAAATTATTATAGATTACCTGAGAGCTATATTCAAGATGTTTTAGATCATGATATTAATTATGATGGTATTACTAGAGATAAAGAAAAAATGAGAATGTTGTTAAGGTCATTAGCAAGGAATGAGACTACATTGGCAACTAATGAGAAATTAGTAAGTGATATAGAGGACTATACAACAGAGGAACAATACCGAATAACTAGAAATACTGTAGCTGATTATTTGAATGTCTTAAGCAATATACATTTAATCCAAAATCAATTACCTTTCTCAGAAAAAATACGTTCAAGTGTTAGAGTTGGTAAAACTGCAAAAAGGCACTTTGTTGACCCATCTTTGGCTTGTTCTGTTTTAGGTTTGAAACAAGAACAATTAATCAATGATTTAGAATTGTTTGGATTTATGTTTGAATCTTTAGTAGTTAGGGATTTAAGAATATATATAGAATATTTAGGAGGCCATATTTATCATTTCCATGATAATAATACGGGTGATGAAGTAGATGCTATTGTTGAACTAAGAGATGGAAATTATGGAGCTATAGAGGTTAAACTAGGCGTTGGTAAAATAGAAGAGGCAGTTAATAGTTTACTTAAGTTTTCAAAGAGTTGTGAAATCCAGCCTAAGTTTATGTGTGTAATTAGTGGTATGATTGATTATGCTTACAAAAGACCAGATGGAATATATGTAGTTCCGATAACGGCACTAAAACCATAAGGATTGGTTTAAATAACGTTAATAATTTAATATTAGGATAAAATTAAATCTTTAATTAATATCGCAAATATCAAAAGAACATACGAAAAATTATTTATAAAATAGTTATATAGAAAGAAATAAATGTAGTAAAAGATAAACTACTTATATTAAAATTATAGTATTAGGAGGTTGAAGTAATGGCTACAACAAAAATGGTAGTTCCAATCAGTGAATATCCGCAAAATAAAGAATGGAAATTTAAAACTTTTGCAATGCCAAAGTTACCAACAGGAGATAATGGTGAAACGGAAATCATATATAAAATATTAAAAACTGTTCAAGATGGTAAAACTTCTAATGACTTTATTAAATTTGAGGGAAATGATAAATCTTTTAAATTAGAGAGAATGTATGAGGGGCTTAGACCATTGGGGTTATTAAAAAAAGAAAATTCAGTGTGGAAACTTACGGATTTGTCAGAAAAATATTTGGAAACTCATGATAATTTATATTTAACTGCTATTTTTTGTTCTTCTTTAGTATTTATGGGAGAAATCTTATATTTGTTGAAAAGTCCACAAAAAATAAATTATCTTCTTGAAATTGCTGTAGAAAAATATAAAATAAATTGGAAAACTCCTTCTGAAATAAGGAATAGAATAAAATGGTTTAGGGACATAGGATTTATAAATTATGAAGATTTTAAATTAGAATATAGTTTAACAAATTTGGGAGAAGAATTTTTAAATAAAATTAAAATAGTAATGCCATCAGATATTGAAGAAGTAGTTGATTCTACAGAATTAGAAAATAAAATACCTTTATCAGATTGGAGTTTGAATTTATACAATAATGGCGAAAATTATGAAAAGAAAATGACAATAGGATATATTCCTGGGAAAACTATTGATGCTATAAATATTATTTCTGAATATTTGCATCTTTTGATGAATGAAACTTTTGTTGATGATATAAGAGAATACTCAACAACTAACTATCAAATTGCTCCTTCATCATCTAATGCATTTTTAACGTTTTTGAATAATATTGGTTTTGTTAATAGATTAACTAAACTAAGTTATAAAATTTCAGAATATGGAATTGAGTGGTTAGACAATGAATCATCTTTAAATTTTGTAATTTGCTTGGAAAAACGATTTTTGTTTATTTTTGATATTTTAGCCGAATTATCTGTTGAAAGCAGAACTACAAAAGAACTTACAGCAATTGCAAAGTCATCATATGGTTTTGATAGGGAAAATATTGATGAGATAAGAAAAAGAATTATTTTTTTGAAAGCTGCTAATTTGATTATAGAAGATGGATTAGAAAAATATAAATTAACAAGTAGAGGCAAAAAAATATTATCATTACTCAATATCAAGTGTAAAAAGATAAGTAATAATAAATCAGAAAAAAAGGATTCTAATGTGATAGTCAATAATCTATTTGTAGAAGAATTGGTAAAAGAGCTAAGATTATCTTCAAAAGATTCTTCCAATCCAAGTAGATTTGAAAAATCAATTAGGGATGTTTTTGAATATCTTGGGTTTAAAACAAATTTGTTTGGTGGTTCCGGTAAAACAGATGTATTGATTCAATCTCAAACTTCTGAAAGATTTTCTTATAAAGTTGCAATTGATGCAAAATCTACAGCTTCTGGAACGGTTGGTGAAGGATTAATTAATTTTAATAGCATAGAGGAACACAGAGAACTACATAAAGCGGATTATAGTTTGATAATAGGATGTAGTTTTCAGGGTGAAAAAATTTATGATAGAGCTCAAAAATCAAAAGTAGGATTATTAGATGTGGATTCTTTAGAATCTTTGATTAGGGAACATTCAATTATTCCATTAACAAGTTCTGATTACAAAAAAATATTTCAACAAAATGGTTTAATAAGCATAGATGTTGTGGAGGATGCTAGAAATATTATAAAAAGACATGGATTGTTAGTTTCTGCAATTATGAAATGTTTGACAAATGAGAGTATGGATGAAGTGACTCAGGGAGTTTTATCATCAAAAGAAATTTATAGATCTGTAAGAGACGATTCTGAATATAATATTGAACCAACCTTAGCAGATATAGAGGATATAATTAATATATTATCCTCACCACTTATTAATTGCATAGGAATTACAAAAGATGGTTATTATGCTACTGGATCATTAATTGAAGCTGGCAATAAATTTGAATTTTATGCTAGGGCTTGTTTAAGTAAAGAAAAAAAATATAATTAAAAATTACACATTGACCATCCCCAGGTGGTGATGGTGCTGAGGTCATTTATGCCTTACGTAATGACTCTACCTTACCTGATTTAGTCTTATCTGAATTATCTAAAAAGGGGCAAAATATAAGACGGGCTTATCAAAGAAGATTATCTTCTAATCCATCTAAAGACTATTATTTCATGCATAGGAATACAGGGGATACAGAAAGTATTATTGTAGAATATGGATTTTTAGATAGTAAAGGGGATGATGTATCCCAAATAAAAAACAATTGGCGTGCTTATGCAGAAGCAGTCGTACAGGCAGTATTGAAATATATTGGCTATGATACTCCTAATACAGGAAACTATCCGACGGAAAATATTTATGTCGTACAGCCAGGAGATACACTCTATTCTTTATCAAAGCGATTTAATATTCCAGTATCAACTATCAAAGAAATTAACAATTTAACTACGGACTTATTAAGGATTGGTCAAGAATTATTTTTACCTTACAGTCCTATGGAAGGTAATACGTATGTTGTAAAAGCAGGAGACACCTTATATTCTATTGCTAAGAAATATGGCTTAAGTGTTGATGAATTAAAGAGAATTAATGGACTTAATAATAATATCCTATCAATTGGACAAATTTTATTGATAAATCCTAGTACGACGGAAGAACCGCCAATGGTTAGTACTTACATAGTGCAATCAGGAGATACTTTATATAGCATAGCAAAAAGATTTGATACTACGGTTAATGCTTTAAAAGAGATGAATGGTTTGACAAGTAATCTATTAAGTATTGGTCAACAATTAATTGTTGCTTAAAAAAATATTCTGAGAACATTCAGAATATTTTTTTAGATTCCTAACATAATTGGAAATATAACTAAAACAGCAATAATCAAAACAGCAAATAGAATAACGATAAATCGAATATTTTTTCTATGTTGCTCTTTTTCTAATTGAGTATCAGACATAAGAGAATGAATAGATTGAGAATCTCTCAATTTCATTTCCTCTGGTACATCATCTTCTAATACACTTGCATCAAAAGATGGAATAAAATTATCCACATTTTCTTGAGCTGCTTTTTTATCTTCTTCAAACACAATTGGTGTTTCTGTTAAATACTGATTAGCATTTTGATTGTCATTTGAAGTCTCTTGCGTATTAGTAGTTGGAGAAGACTCATAGATTTGATTGTAATTTACACTATCCGTACTAATAGGAGGAATTTCTTCATTAGCTGTAGTTTGCTGTGGAGATTCCATTTCTGGGGTAGGAGGAACTACTTCTTCCGTAGGCATGGAAGAAGGTGTCGTATCAGGTATTATAGGTTGACTTTTTGGGTATTCTCCTTGCATGGGTTCTTCAGCAATGTTACTAATTTCTGGAACAGCTGCCATTTCTGAATTCATTGGAGCCATATTCTGACCAGAAGTCATTCCCATATCTATCACAGAAGGTTGAATAATTTCAGAATCTGCTGGTATTTCGCCAGAGAAATTATTTGGATTTTCTGCTGGAAAATTTACTGGCTGTGAAGCATTCTCATTGATAAAATCAGGATTCACTTCGGCAACCTGAGATGGCATAACCACTTCTTGATTCATGATAGGGGGCTGTTCTGGAACATTGTTTGTTGGATTTAGAGTAGAAATCTCTGGGATACTACTCTGTACAATAGCATCTTTATTTTCTTCCATATATTTTCCTCTTTTCTATGGTAAAAAAGCACTCATTGCAATAAGACCCATTACTACACCGGCAATAAATACAAGGGTAAAGGTATTAGAAAATCCAGCTTGTGTTTTAAGAGTTTTTTGCATAACTTTTTGTTTTCCCATTTCTTGTGTTTTATTTCCTTCTGGGAGTTCTTCCGCTTTTTCCTTTTGTTTAGCATTTTCTTGAGCAGTATAGACTCCCATTACACCATCTCTTTCTTCAATAGCATATACAGAACCATCTTCTGTAAAGAGAAGCCCATCTTCTACACTAACTTTGACAGGAGTACCAATTTGTTTTTCGAACTCCTTTGCAATTCTAAGGTATTCTTCTTCTTTGTTAGAAAGTTGATGATTCTC
The DNA here is from genome assembly GCA_947598285.1 of uncultured Bacilli bacterium. Taxonomy (GTDB): domain Bacteria; phylum Bacillota_I; class Bacilli_A; order RF39; family UBA660; genus Ventrenecus. The sequence continues at coordinate 1,317 of CANQFE010000064.1, read as the reverse complement.
TTTTTCGGTGTCCAATTGTTGTACGGTTGGTTTTATTCGATTTTGCATATCTTTTACAATCATTTCTGTATTCTTTTCTCCACCGTTTTGTAAACTTTTATCTTTAGCTTGTAAATCTGTCATTTGTTCTTCTAAAGACTTTCCATTATAAGAATCGTCAAGTACGACGTCGCCGTCTTTACCATGGTAGGTTACGATATCTTTTCCGTTTGCATGAACTGTCTCAATATTGTCCATATCAATTTTTTTACGTTCTGTATCTTTTTGCTTTAAAGTCTCTAAAATATCTTGATATTCTTGTTCCGTAATTTGATATCCCCATACTTTTCGCAACGTATTATTTAATTTTGTATTCGTTTGAAAAGCAGCTAGGTTAGGATTGGCTGCCATAAACTCCTCTAAATCATTAAAAATACCTGAAGAAATAAAATATTCAATTTTATTTTCGATAGTTCTCATTGCTAGATTGCGTGAACTATTATTGAGTGAAGTGTTAGCATTTTCATTTGCCATTTTTATCCCTCTATTCTACTATATATCATTATAACAAAAAAAAAGGAAAAAGAAAACAACTTCTTATTCTCTTCTTCCTGATAAAATTCTTCCTTTTTTGCGAAATTTAAGAAATTCTAACAATTTTTTCTATAATAGGCTGATTTTCTTTTAAAACGGTGCCATTACGGTCAACAACTTTAGTATTCTCACAAATTTTATCTACTACTTCTATGCCAGAAGTAACATGTCCAAAAGCGGCATATTGTCCATCTAAATAGAGACTATCCTTGTGCATGATAAAGAATTGTGAACTAGCACTATTTTTGTCAGTAGAACGAGCCATAGAAATAACACCTCGTTTGTGAGAAATCGGATTCTCAACACCATTGGAAGCAAATTCTCCTTTAATTTTTTCTTCACTACCACCAGTTCCATTTCCTTTAGGATCACCACCTTGAATCATAAATCCAGATATGATTCTATGGAAAGTTAATCCGTCATAAAAGTGATTATCCACTAAAGACAAGAAATTCTTTACAGTAATAGGGGCACTTTTTTCGTCTAATTCAACTTCGATATCTCCATAATCTTTTACTGAAATTTTTACTTTTTCCATTTTATCCTCTTTTCTATATCCATTATAGCATAGCTTTTCTTTTTGGAACCATTAAATTTTTTTTAAAAGAACCACGTTTTCAACATGATAGGTATTTGGAAACATATCAAAAGGAGTTATCTCTTCTACTCCCTACTTTGACAGTTTTGAAAAATAAAATTAAATTAGCCTAGATAAAATCTAGTTTTTTTATAGTTTAGATATTG
>CANQFE010000063.1 GCA_947598285.1 uncultured Bacilli bacterium | reverse complement strand
GGGGGGGGGGTATTTGATAGAATCATCATAAATAGGTATGGTGATTTTTTAAATGAAATTACAAAAGTTTAAAGAAAGAAATAAAAAACAAAAAAGTATCATAATCTTTACCATAGCTTGTGTGTTATTAATCTCAGGAGTTTTTTTATACAAATCATTTGCAAGTTTCCAAGTCATTAAAAATCAAGATTATATTAATGGAAGTATTGAAGATCCTGGAGATATTTATTTTGCTTTTTATAAAGACAATAAAATTCAAAAAGAAATGCCTACTAAAGAACAAGGATATGTTTTAGATGAAGAAAAAAGTTATTGTGGAATTACTGGAGGATCTGATTCTAATATCAAAGTACATGTTACGGAAGATAATATGATTCATGTGAGTGGAGTGACTACATCAAGAACAAAATGTAATCTTTATTTTGTGAAAGGTATTTATCTTTTAGGCAAAGGTGTTCCTGTGGTTACAAGTGGCGATGGATTATATGAAGTAAGACATGATGATAACGAATTAGAAGAAAAATGGAAAACAACGGAATACCGATATGCAGGGAGTAATCCAAAAAATCGTATCAGATTTAATAATGAAACTTGGAAAATCATAGGATTAGTAAATGTACTAACGAGTGAAGATAAAGTAGAACAAAGAGTTAAAATAGTTAGTAGCGATGCTATTGGTAGTTTTCCATGGGATTATAAATGTACAGCTTCAAACTTAAGTGATTGTTCATTTAGTAATGATTGGGGTAATGCTATATTACAAAATATTTTAAATGAAAAATATTTACAATCAGATTCTTTTAATTATTATTATAGAGTTTATGGTGATAGTACAGTTTTTTCTGGACAGTTTAATTTTAATGAAAATTATCTAAAAGATAATTATGTTTCTATGATTGATACAGTTTTTTGGAATGTTGGACTTTTAGATGAAAAACAATATAAAAATAATCAAGATAAGAATGAACTTTATTGTTTAGAACGGCAAAATAATGAAACTTGGCAGGGAAAGATTGCTCTTCTTCTTCCGTCAGATGGTGCTTATACTTTCAGTGATGATAGTTTTTTGGCTCCGAAAACATGGTATTGGAGTTTAAGAACATCTTCAACTAATGATATGGCAGTAACTTTTTTTAGCGACCAAACATTTACTGTTAGTGCTGATTACTTATTTTATAGGCATTTTTCTTCTCCTGCTCTTTATCTCAAACCTACGGTTACAATTATGTCTGGAACAGGTGCTCCTAGTGATGCATTTCAATTAATTCAAATTCTAAAATAACATTTCATTTATCTTTAAAAATATTTTTGTTGACATATTTTAATTTTTATGGTAGCATATTTCTCGTCTTATTGAAGGGAGTTTATATTTATGAAAAAAATAAGAAGTATGGCTGGAGCTTTATCTTTAGCTATTTTGCTAACAAGTAATAATTCTTTTCCAAGCCGTGCACAATTAAATGAAACAAAAGAAGCTTTAGAATCCATGAAAGAAACATCAGATTTAGAATTATCAAAAACGGAAAAAGTAATTACTCAAAAAGCACAAGAAAAAGTTGAAACATCAAAAGAAAATTCTACTGGTAGTTTTTATTATGATGGGGATCATTTCTTTTCGATTAGTCAACCTATGAGTGGAATGGCTTATTCTGAAGTAGAATTTCTTAAAGCATTGATAGAAATGCAAGAACATAAAATGGATATTACTCAATTTTATATGATGTATGTTGATATTTCTTCTTTTTCATCACTAACAAAAAATTATTTTTATACAACATTATCATCTCTTCCTTTGGAAAAATTAACATTTATTTATTGTGGAGTAGATCTTTCTTTTTTAAAAAATGTTTCTTTTAAAGATAGTTTGAAATCCTTAGAAATTGTTGGAAATTTAGAAAATACAAAGCCTTGTTTAGCTTTTCCAAATTTAGAAAAGTTAGTTTTATCCAATAATCATTTAGAAAATATTTCTTATTGGGTAGCGGATACACCAAATTTAGTATCACTTGAAGTAAGAGATAATCCAGTGAAAGATATTACTTTTTTGAAATCTTTTTCTCAATTACAATCATTAGAATTAATGAATAATGAAATAGAAGATATTAAAGCATTATCGAAGTTAAAAAATTTACAATATTTAGGTTTAAGTGGGAATAAAATTCAAGATATGACTCCAGTTTCTTCTTTAGAAAATTTGGAAAGTTTGGATTTAAGTTACAATCAATTAGTTTCTATTCCTGTTTTAGACTTGCCAAAAGCGAGATATTTAGCTTTGGATTCCAATCAAATCACCTCTATAAATCAATTGACAGAAAGTAATTTGCCAAGTATTTATTCTTTGAATTTACAAAATAACTTACTTACAGATGTTAGTGCTTTAGATAGAAGCATTATTGAGCCTAAATATCTATTTTTGCAAGGAAATCCAATGCTAGAACAAGATTATAATTCTCAACCAATATTAAAAAGATAATTTTTACAACTGAAGCGATATAGTTTCAGTTTTTTTAATTATAGTCTTTTTCTTCAAATTCTTAACAGTACATCTTAAGAAGTAGTTATTGACTTTTATTTTAAAATTTCGTATATTATATTCACAAACACGAAGAAGATGGAGTAATAATTTTTGAGTTTATAAAGAGAGATAAGGGTTGGTGGAACTTATTTAAAACAAAATTATGAAAAAAGCATTGGAGTGTACTCGGGGAAGACTCGTTAAAACTTGAAAGCGCATGGAAACATGAATTAAGGTGGTACCGCGGACTGTAAGAGGTTGTTCGTCCTTTTGGGATGAAGCCTCTTTTTTATTTAGAAAGGTGATAAAAAAATGAGAGAATTTAGTGAACAAGAATTAGTTCGAAGAGAAAAATTAGAAAAATTAAAAGAAATGGGAATTAATCCATTTGGAAGTCGTTATGAAGTAAGTGATTATTCTACATCTATTAAAGAAAAATATGCAGGAAAGACTCATGAAGAATTGGAAGAAATGAAGGAATGTGTTTCTGTAGCAGGAAGAATTATGTTTATTCGAAAAATGGGAAAAGCAAGTTTCTTTTCGATTCAAGATAAACTAGGTAAAATTCAAATTTATATTTCTATTAATGATGTCGGAGAAGATGCATATACTTTATTTAAAACAGCTGATATAGGTGATATTGTTGGTGTCAAAGGAATTGCGATGCTTACTCAAACAGGTGAGATTACTATTAAATGTAAAGAATATACTCATTTAGTTAAAGCTTTAAAACCTTTACCAGAAAAATTTCATGGACTTAGTGATGTCGAAGAAAGATTTCGCCGTCGTTATGTTGATTTAATTATGAATGAAGAAGCCAAAAAAGTAGCTTTTGCTAGACCAAAAATGATTCGTTCCATTCAACATTATTTAGATAATTTAGGTTATGTTGAAGTAGAAACCCCTATTTTAGGAACTATTTTAGGTGGTGCAGCAGCAAAACCTTTTGTCACTCATCATAATGCCCAAGACATTGATATGTACTTAAGAATTGCTACAGAATTAAATTTGAAAAGATTATTGGTTGGTGGAATGGATGCTGTTTATGAAATTGGCCGTATTTTTCGAAATGAAGGAATGGATCGGAAACATAATCCAGAATTTACAACGATTGAACTATATAAAGCATTTTCTGATTTAGAAGGAATGATGAATATTACGGAAGGAATTGTTAGTAATGCCGCGATGGAATTAAACGGAACTTATGAAGTGGATTATTTAGGAGAACATATTTCTTTAGCACCTGGCTTTAAAAGAGCTCATATGGTTGATTTAATTCGTGAAAAAACAGGTATTGATTTCTTTAAAGTATCTTCAACGGAAGAAGCAAAAGAGTTAGCTCGAGAACATCAGATTGAAATGGAAGAACATTTTACCTTTGGTCATATTGTAAATGCTTTTTTCGAAAAATATGTAGAAGATACAATTAAAGAACCTACTTTTGTTTATGGTCATCCGATTGAAATTAGTCCTTTGGCTCGTAAAAATGAAAAAGATCCAAGATTTACGGAACGTTTTGAATTATATATTTTAGGTTGTGAATATGCCAATGCTTTTACAGAATTAAATGATCCAATTGATCAATATGAACGCTTCGAACATCAACTAGAAGAAAGAAACTTAGGAAATGAAGAAGCCAATGATATGGATATGGATTTCATTGAAGCTTTAGAGTATGGTATGCCACCAGCTGGCGGTATGGGAATGGGAATTGATCGACTAGCAATGCTTTTAACTGGTAGTGAAACCATTCGAGAAGTCATTTTATTTCCAACCATGAAACCAAAAGAATAAAATGTTAAGAGAATTTTTTCTCTTTTTTTTCTGTTTTTTTAAATTATAAGCAGGTCTTTCTCTTTCATTTTTCATTTTTTGTTTTATAATGATTTTGGTAATTATTATGAATATAAAAAATATTATTTTTGATGTGGGTGGAGTTCTTGCTGAATATACAGAAAATTGGTTAATTCCTCCAAATATTTATTATATTTTGGGAAAAAATATATTGATGAAGAAAAATTAAAAGAAAAACTAAAAGAACTTACTTATTTACAAACAAAAAATCAAAGAACGATAGATGAAGAAATTGAAATGTTTACCAATTATTATTATCATGTTTTAGAAGCTATAAATTATCCTAATTATACAAAAGAATTAGCAAAAAAATTGGCATTAGACTGTGTTTATAATAAAAACAAATATACATTTTATGAAGATGTTATTCCTGTGTTAGAAAAACTTTCAAAAAAATATAACTTATATATTATTTCTAATGGATGGCCTTCTTCTTATCTTTTTTTAAAAGAACATCAAATAGAAAAATATGTCAAAAAAATTTATATTTCTTCTTTATGGGGAAGCTCAAAATTAGACCACTTATTTGATCTATTTTTAGAACAAGAAAAAGATGTAGATCCTAAAGAAACATATTATGTAGACGATCAAAGAAATTTGATTGAAAAAGCAAGTCAATAAGGCTTTCATTTAATTCTGATGGATCGAAAAAAATTACATTTTAAAGTAATAGAAAATTTACAAGAAGTTTTAGAAGATACGGTTGATAATTTTTAAAATATTTAATGTAAAAGGTCTTACCTCTTTTCTTAAATACGATTTTTCTTTGACTCTGGGTCAATGTTAAACCAAACATTTCTTCGATACAATATTTGTGGTGTTGTAGTGTATGGCTAAAAATCGTGATTTAGTGAATTTGGGGAATAATATAAAAAAGTATCGATTAGAAAAAGGATATACGCAAGAAATGTTTGCTGAAAAGATCGATAAAACAGTGAATTATTTAAGTTTAATCGAAAATGGGCATAAAGGAATTTTACTGAAAACTTTATTTGATATTGCTCATGCTTTAGATATTGCTCCATCAAAACTTTTAGAACCTTGTGAAAAAATAGAAGGAAAAATAAAGAAAAGCGTTTCTGTTCAACATTAAACACTTTTCTTTTTTTGGTTATTTTTGGATAAATTTTCTTAACATTTCCTTATTTTACTGTTATAATTTAGTTGGAGGAGGAAAAAAATGAAGAAAAAATTTTTAGAAAAACATGATTTAGTAAAAATTATTTCTGTCATGTTGATTGTTGTATTTGTCCTATCTTGGTTTATTCCTTCTGGTACATTTGATACCGATGGAACAATCATTATGGGCGATATGTGGCAAGGATTAGGAATTGTACATATTTTTTATGCACTTGTATTTGCTCTTCAAAATTATTCAATTCAAATAGCATTTTTGTTATTTTTAGGAATTTTCTATGGCATTGCAAGCAAAACAGAAATGTATAAAACTTTTGTTTCAAAACTTGCTCATTTTGGAAAAGGAAAGGAAATCGGATTTGCTCTTGTATCATCTTTATTGATTGTTTTATTAACATCAATTTTAAATAATACAATGGTAGTACTTGTTTTTGTTCCACTTATTTTTACAGTGTTAAGAAAAATGGGATTTGATAAAATTAGTACTTTTGCAATGACCTTTGGTTCTATTTTAATTGGTACTTTAGGTGCAACAATAGGAACAGATGGTTTTGTTAATTTTGTTGAATATATTGCTTATGCTGGAGCAGAAGTATCATTAACAACTGAAATTGTTGTTCGTATTGGTATTCTCATTTTAGCTTTTGTATTATTCCATTTCTTTAATGTTATCTATATGAAGAAAAATTTAGATTTCAAAAAGAATGAAGAAGTAAATGATGATGTATTTGCGGTTGAAGAACCAAAAGGAAAGAAAACTAGAACTTGGCCATTTATTTTATGCTTAGTCATTTTAGTGATCTTTGCTATTTTAGGTTTTACTTCATTTGAAGGTGCTTTTGATCTTACTATTTTTGATGATTTCCATCAATGGCTTACAAATATTAAAATAGGTGATATTGCTATTTTCCAAGCAATTTTAGGACAACCACTTGATAATCTTCAATATGAGTTGGTACCTGCTTTTGGAACTTGGTATTTATTTACTTATTTAATTATTCTTGCATTAGTCACTTTATTTATCGCGATTGTATCAAAAATGAAGTTCAATGAAATTATTACAAATGCTTGGGAAGGTATGAAAAAAGTGGCTCGTCCAATTTTATTCTTAGTTTTATCATATATGGTATTTGTATTCCTTTATTGGGTTCCATATATTCCTACAATTATTCATGCAATTGGTGGAATTACAACCGGATTTAATCCATTCGTAGCTAGTTTACAAGCTTTGGTTGGTGGATTCTTTAATAGTGATTTTGCATTCTTAGGATTCTCTGTAAATTATTATTTAGCAACATTTACAGGAACTGAGTTAAATATTATGTTCTTAATTTATACAACAATCTACGGTTTAGTCCAATTTATTACTCCTGTTAGTGTATTCTTAATTTTTGGTCTTGCTTATTCTAATGTATTATATAAAAATTGGTTTAAGTATATTTGGAAATTTTTAGTTGGACTATTAATTTGCTTGTTAGTAATATTTACATTATTAACTTATCTATAAAGAACGTTAGAATAAAAACTTCGTTTCAAAAGACGAGGTTTTTATATGAAAAAAATAATCTTGCAAAAAGCAGGAAAAAGCGATAAAATGAATACAGATGAAGGAAACTTCATAAAATAAAAAAGGAACATTCAATATTGCAAGTGTTGAGTGTTGCCATAGATATGGTTATCACCTAAATCATTGTAATTGCTGAGTTAGGTGATTTTCTTTTCATATTAAAACTATAAATAGCAATAATATTAAAAAAAAAAATAAATCAATAACAAAATAATAATCACCAACTCGTGTCAATTGACTTCTGGGGGGGGGGTAATTGATAAAATCATCATAAATAGGTATGGTGATTTTTTGATATGAAAAAGAAAACAATAATGATAATCGGAATCATAGTTATTCTTGTTATGGGAATGGGAGTCTCATTTGCTTATTGGATGATGAATGTCAATCAAAAAGATAAAAATAGGATAACA
>CANQFE010000062.1 GCA_947598285.1 uncultured Bacilli bacterium | reverse complement strand
GCAAAAGTAATTGTAACCTCTTCCGATGATTTCCAAAACTTCCAAAAACGATGATTCATAACAACAAAATATTCAATAATTCCTGAAGAAGAGACACTAGCATCCACAATTCTTCCTAATTTTCTCCCATCCTCTAAATGAATAATATCTTTTCTTTGTAAATCAGATAAATTCATAAGACCACCTATTAAATCATATGAAAAAAAAGGACCCTTATGATCCTTCTTCTACTTCTTTTTCTGGAACGTAAGAAGTATTCACGGTGATTTCACCTTTCCATTCATGGTTCATAATATTTGTCTCATCAGCTGTTGCATCTTTATCAAGAAAGACAATCAAGTTAAATTCTTTTGTTTCTTGGGATTCTAAAGTAAAATTGTATAATTGATATGCTTTAGTTGCTTCTTTAATTTGTTTATTATCCGTTGTAGGATAATTATTTAACTTATATCCAGTCTTTCCCTCTCCAGGTTTTGAATATATATTTTGAGAAGATGTATCACTAGTTAAATCATTCATAGTTAACGTGTAGCTTCCATCATATAAAACTAAATCAAGATATTGATCATCTAAGACACTTTTCCCTGCATCTGCATTTAATACTTCAATTTGAATTACTGCACTTGCTTTCGAAGTACAAGCATTTTTTACAGTAAAATGATATGGCTTAGTATCGCTTAAAAAAGCTTCTAAATTTTTGCCATCAAGAGGGATTGCATTAGTAAGATTAAGTATATTTGATTCCGTAAATCGAACATCAAAACAATCTGACGTAATCACATCCTCATCTTCTTGAGTTAAAGTAATTTCCCATACAGCATAGCTCACACCTATCATACTAAAAATTGCAATAAATAAACCTAAACACGTCAAAGCAATTTCTTTTTTACTCATATTTTCTCACCTATATTCCTACATTTATTGTATCATAACTATATTTCTAGATATGAAAAAGAAATGATATTTGACATTTTTTGACATGATTTTTATTTTGCCATGACTTCTTTTATTTTAGTAATCGCTTCATTCACTGAATCTTCATCTGGAAGTAAAACAGAAGAATAAGCATCAGGAAAAGAAGCCGTTTTAGAAGAAGAATCAATTCCTGTTAAAACTTGAGTTTCAATCGTCCAAGAAGGACGTTCACTTAGTTGCATTTCCACAAAATCAGAAATACTAGAAAGAGAAAAATTAGTAGTAAAGTTGCCTTCTAAACTTCCTAATAAAGTTGTATATTTGGTAAGTAAAGTAGATCCGGTTGCCTTTAAAGCTAAAGCAGATATAACTTGTTGTTGATGCCTTGCTCTAGCCACATCTCCCTCTCTTAGTCCATAACGTTCTCTAACATAAGCTAAAGCTTCTTTCCCATTTAAATGAATATTTCCTTTGGCAAATTTATAATAAACAAAAGACCCATCTTCTTCCTGATAATTCGCAGTAAAAGCAAAAGGATTATCAACATCTACCCCTTCTACAGCATCAATAATATCAATTAAAGAAGTAAAATTAATCTTAACAAAATAAGGAATCTCAATATCTAATAATTGATCAATCGTTTTCATAGAAGTCTCAACTCCCTTTAACCCCGCATGAGTAAGCTTATCATTTAAAGTACTTTCAGAGCCATAAATAGGAACATAATAGTCTCTAGGAATTGAAGTTAATAAAATTTTATGAGAAAGAGGATTTACCGTGATAACCATGTTAACATCACTTCGTGAGACTTTATTAATTTTTCCATAAGTATCAATTCCTGTAACATAAACATGAAAAGGTTCTTTCGTAATTGCAATATTTTTTTGAACCATTTCATTTTGAACTTCCACAGAAATTGTCGTTAAAACAAGCGATTTTTCTTTAAATTCTGGACTCATTTCCAAATACAATTGAGCTTCTCCCTCTTCTAACAAAATCGCATCCACTTCTTCTTGTAATAAAGATGCTACTAAATCACTATTTTCTTCAAAAATTTTATCTTTAAAAGAACTACTTTTTTGAATTTCTTTCCATGCTTTGGTAACTCCTTTTCGATCATTTACATAACCAAGAGAAGATAATTCTGAAAGCGACTGATAAGATTTCTCTTTCAAAACCAAAACCTCATAACTTTCAGTTTCAATATTCAAAAAAGAAATTTCTTTTAAAAAATGCAAAGTGGCGTTTTGATAATGAAGACAAAATAGAAAGAAAAAACACAAAAGAAATGAAAAAATTGTCCCGACAAAACGGATTCGATAGTTCTTTCTGGTAAGAAAAAAATAACAAAGAAAATCACAAAAAAGAAGTCCTCCTAAAATCATCATTAATATCGAAAAAGGAAGAACATCTAAACGAACAAACATGACAAAAACAACCAAACTAAAGAAAGTAATTCCTAAAGAAATTGCTTGAAACAAAACTCTTTTCTTTAATTTTAACTTTTTCTTTTTCCTTTTTGCCATGCTGACACCCTAATAAAATTATAAAAAAAGAAGAAAAAAAAGACAATCTTTTCTTTCTTTAATTGACATTTTATTTAAATTAATATTTTTCCTGTAATAAAATGTTTCAAATTACGAAAAACCAGGTCAAGAAAAGTAGCTTTTTCGACATCTTCTTTGACAGTAACATCAAGACTTTCTATAACCTCGCCATTTTCATTCACAACATCAGCTTTTCCAACCACATCTCCGACATGATAAGGCGCAACTAAAGTATCGACATGAATTTGATAAGAATAATTAGGAATAGGTTCACTTTGTTTTAAAAGTTTTTGATAATCTTCTTTTAAAGTAATTTCTACTGTTTCTTTCTTGCCGTTTTCAACTCTTTTAGTTCCTAAAACACTATCTTTTTTTAAAAATAACACTGATTCAAAAGTATTAAAGCCATAATTTAACATACTAGCAACATCACTACTTCTAGAATCACTCGTTTCTTCTCCCATTACCACCGCGATTAATCGTAAATTATTTTTCTTCGCTGTCGCAGTTAAACAATATCCAGCCGTTGAAGTAAATCCTGTTTTTAAACCATCAACACCATCATAGAAGCGAACCAATTTATTGGTATTAACAAGCCATGTACTAGAACCATCATTTTTTTTCAAATAATCTTCATAAATACTTGTAAATTCTAATATTTGTGGATGTTTTAGTAATTCTTGAGCCATAATTGCCATATCTTTTGCTGTGGAAACATGTCCTTCCGTATCTAAGCCATGCGGATTTTTAAATGTTGTTCCCGTAAGTCCAAGTTTTTTTGCTCTTTCATTCATTCTTTTTACAAATTCTTCTTCAGTTCCAGAAATTTTTTCAGCCATCGCAACAACAGCATCATTTCCCGAAGCAATCGCGATTCCTTTTAATAATTCACTAACTTGATACGTTTCTCCTGCCTCCAAAAAAACTTGACTTCCACCCATAGATGCTGCATGCTCACTAATGCTGACCATAGTATCCATCGTAATTTGGCCTTGATCAATCGCTTCCATAATCAGTAACATACTCATTATTTTTGTCATACTTGCCGGAGCTAAAGACTCAGTTTCATTTTTTTGAAACAAAACGGTCTGTGTTCCAGCATCAATTAAAATTGCACTTTTAGCATGAGGAGCCAAATCGCTAATAGATTCTGCCTTTGCTAACGAAATAGCCAAAAAGAAAAGAAGAAAAAATAAAAAAATTCTATTTTTCATAATACACCTCTTTCTATCAAAATATGATTTTAAATATATTTTTAGACCAAAAGAAAAAGAAAGAAATGTAAAGACAAAAAGAAAAAACTGGATAGTTTAAAAAGGATGAGTTAAACTAAAAATAGGTGAGGAAAAATGAAAAAGAAATATTTATTAACTATTCTTGCCATACTTTTCATTATTTTAGTTGGAATTATTTCCCTACTTTATTTTAAAACCGATGTATTAAAACACTTTTTTGAAAAACAGGAAACTGATTTACCAGTAAATCAAACACAAATGACAGAAGAAGAAATAAAATTACAAGAAATTGGTTATAATGAATTAGAAAGGGAAAAAATATATGAGTATATGAGTGAAAAAAATCAAAAAGAGTTATTAAATCATCCTTATGTCGATTTAACTGACTTTTATGAAATTCCTAATTTTGAATTAAAAAATATCGATCGTTATCTTGCTTATCAAACAATTTCTCATCTAGAATTACAAGACTGCGTAACCCAAGTGAACCTTAATTTAGATAAACCTTTTTATGAAGAAATTGAAGAAATTGAGGATCCCTCTTCCATTACCGTTTTAGTAAATAAATATCATGCTCTTCCGGCAACCTACGAACCCGATCTAATTCCAATTCCAAGTTTTCCGAATTTAAAATTAAGAGAAGAAGCAACCTATGCTTTAGAAAAACTAATCGCGGCTGCCAAAGAAAATGGAAGTATATTAATACCTTATAGTACATATCGTTCTTATGAATATCAAGATGGCCTTTACCAAAAGTACTTGCAAAATGACCCTGTAGATGTAGTAGATACCTACTCTGCTAGACCAGGTCACTCAGAACATCAAACTGGTTTAGCCGTTGATATTAGAAGTGAAGAACATTGGAGTAATTTAACCGAAAAAGATTATGCTTGGATGAAAGAAAACTCTTATCAATATGGTTTTATTATTCGTTATACAAAAGACAATAATAAAATAACAGGATACAAAGAAGAACCTTGGCATATAAGATATATTGGAATTGAACACGCAACCAAAGTTCATGAATTAAATATTACTTATGATGAATATTATGATTTATATCTAACAAACCATTAAAAAAACGCAAAAATGCGTTTTTTTATAATTCAAATTGACTATTATATAAAGTAGCATAAAAGCCATTCTGATTCATTAATTCTTCATGAGTTCCTTGCTCTACTATATTTCCATCTTTCATTACCAAAATTAAATCGGCATTTTTAATCGTAGAAAGACGATGAGCAATAATAAAGGAAGTTTTGCCTTTCATAAGTTCATCCATCGCTTTTTGAACTAATTCTTCGGTTCTAGTATCAACATTACTTGTTGCTTCATCTAAAATTAAGAATGGTGCATTTAAAATCATTCCTCGCGCGATTGTTAAAAGTTGCCTTTGCCCTGCTGAAATATTATCATTTTCCGAAACTTTAGAATCATATCCATTTGGTAAAGTTTTAATAAAATGATCTAAACCAACAATTTTACAAATCTCTTTTACTCTTTCATCACTTACATTTTCTTGATTAAAAATAATATTTTCTTTAATGGTTCCATCAAAGAGCCATGTATCTTGTAACACCATCGTAAACAATTGATGAACATTTTCTCGCGATAAGTCTTTCGTAGAAACTCCATCTATTTGAATATCCCCTTCATTGATTTCATAAAATTTCATCAAAAGATTTACCATCGTTGTCTTGCCCGCGCCAGTTGGTCCAACAATTGCAATTTTTTGACCAGATTTTACATTCGCACTAAAATTTTTAATAGTTGGACAAAGATTTCCTTCATAAGTAAAGCTTACATTTTCAAATAAAATATTTCCTTTTACTTCACTTTTTTCTAAAGTCTTAGAAACATTTTTTTGCGAAGACATTTCTTTCTCATCAATAAATTCAAATACTCTTTCACTAGCTGCTGCTGTTGTTTGAAGAGCAGTCATTGCTTGCCCTATTTGAGAAAGAGGTGAAGTAAATAAACGAACATAAGTCATAAATGCCACAATTACGCCAAAAGTAATTTGACCATTCATTGTAAGTAAAGCTCCAACAATACAAACGGCAACATAGCCAAAATTACCAATAAAATTCATAATTGGCATCATAAGTCCTGATAAAAATTGACTTTTACGATTAGCTTGATAAACTTTTTCATTTAAAGAATCAAATTCTTCATTTGCTTTTCTTTTTCCATTGTACACTTTAACTACATTTAGCCCAGAATAAATTTCTTCAATATGAGAATTAATCATTCCTAAATATTTTTGTCTTTGAACAAAATATTTTTGAGATTTAGAAAGAATAGAAAACATTAAAAGAAAACCGATGAAACTAGCTCCAATAGCTGTAAGGGCCATGATAGAATTTGTCCAAAACATCATAACTATCGTTCCAAGAAAAAGAGTTGATGCACTAACAATCATCGAAAAAGATTGATTCATACTTTGAACGATAGTATCAACATCATTTGTAACACGAGATAAAATATCTCCAGTTTGATTCTTATCAAAATAAGTTAAAGGAAGACGGTTAATTTTTGTATCAATTTGAGATCGAAGTTTCTTGGCAAATCGATTTGAAACGACCGTCATCGAAATAGATTCAATATAGGTAAAAAGAGCAGATAAAAGATAAAATATGATCAGAATCAAAACAATCTGTTTAATTTTATCCATCTGAAAAACAGGTTCCACAATTTTTTGAATAGACTGAGGCATCTCATCTAGTCTTTCATATAAACTAGTCATGTCAGTTTCATCAATACTTCCCATAGTTTGTAAAAACTCTTTTTGATCGAAAGATGTTACTATTGTCCCATCAATCATAATTGGCTCAAAAAGAATTTCAGCAATCGTATCGGGAATCACTAAATTATCCTTTTTGCCTTGTTGCCAAGAAGAAATAAAATTGATAAAACTAATTTTATCTTGAGTAGATAAAACTACATCCTGATATTTTGATTCAGGAAGAAGAATCTTTAACACTGAATCAGATAATTTTTGAAATTCATTTAATATTTCTTCAGGTTGATTTTGCGAAATAACTTGCAAAAAATGACTTACATCCTGTTTTTCTTGAGTTGTCAAAGAATCATCATTCATAATTTGAGCAACTGTTTTCTCACTAAAATCCATATGAATGACTTCCATCATTTTTTCCACGTTAAAACTATTTTGAACATGTTCAAAAAGCATCTTCAAATTATCCGTCCGAATCACAAGTCCTTCTGAAATTTGATCCACTAAAAGAGAAAGTTGATTCGGAGCCATGATAGAAAGAATTGACCCTAAAGCGGCAAGAAAAAGTCCTATAGTAATGAAAACACGAAAAGAAGTTAACTCTTTCCAAAGACGCTTTATCGCTTCTTTAAAATTTTTCGCCCGTTCTGGTCTGGATGGTCTAGGCATTTTCTAATTCCTCCTTTGATAGCTGAGAATAAGCAATCTGTTGATACACTTCGCAAGTTTTAAGAAGTTCTTTATGAGTTCCTAATCCTACGCATTTTCCTTTATCTAAAACAACAATTTTATCAGCATACATAATTGTTCCAATTCTTTGAGCAACAATTAAACATGTTGCATCTTTCGTATATTTTTTTAACTCTCTTCTCAAGGTAGAATCGGTTTGATAATCCAATGCCGAAAAAGAATCATCAAAAATATAAATTTCAGGACTTCTAGCAATGGCTCTTGCAATCGAAAGTCTTTGCTTTTGACCTCCAGAAATATTTGTTCCTCCTTGCGCAATCATCGATTGTTCTTGATGGTCCATTTTATCTACAAATTCTTTTGCTTGGGAAACCTCTAAAGCCTC
>CANQFE010000061.1 GCA_947598285.1 uncultured Bacilli bacterium | reverse complement strand
CAAGAACAAATTTATAAAAAAACTAGATTTTATCTAGGCTAATTCATTTTTATTATTCAAAACTGTCAAAGTAGGGATTAAATCTATGTATCTATTTTTATTATCTTACAAAAATGGTGCATTTTTTACTCATTATTAGTCAAAGAAAATAAAAAAATATGCAAAAATAGTGCAACTTTTGTCTTTTTTTGTTATAATGAAGGAGAATAGGTGAGAAAATGAGTTATTTGATATAAATTTCTGATATTCTTTAAAAATTTATTGATAATAATGTTTATACCTCACTATTCATCTTGAAAATGATGAAATAAGAAATTGGAGGTTAGTGAATATGGGTTTTATTAAAGCATTTTCAGGTGCCTTAGGGGGCACATTTGCAGACCAATGGAAAGATTTTTATATGCCTAGAGCAAATGTTAGTAGTACTGCTGGATTATTTCAAGCTGTACCACAATCCCAAAATAATGGTCGAGGAGAAAATTATAAAGGGAATGAAAATATTATTACGAATGGCAGTAAAATAATTGTACCAGAAGGGACTGCACTTATTACGGTTCAAGATGGAGCTATTACAGGTTGCATCGCCGAGCCAGGAGGTTTTGAATTTAGATCAGATGACCCAAATTCACAATCTATGTTTGCAGGAGATGGTATTTTTGGTCAAACTCTGAAATCAACATGGGAAAAGGTGAAATTTGGTGGGCAACCAGGTAGTCAACAATTAGCTTTTTATGTTAATTTAAAAGAAATTCCAAATAATAAATTTGGCACTCAATCAGAAATATATTGGGACGATGCTTTTTTTGGAACACAAGTGGGAGCCGTAACGAGAGGAACATATACTTTAAAAATAGTTGATCCATTATTATTTGTAAAAAATTTTGTTCCAACAAAATATTTACAACCAGGAGCTCCTGTATTTGATTTTGCTGATATGGATAATGATGCCGGTAATCAATTGTTTAATGAAGTCGTTGGTACTTTATCAGCTGCATTTTCAAATTATACGAATGATCCAAGTAAAGGAAATCGTATTTCCAAGATTCAAGCAGATCAAATAGGTTTTGCCCAAGCTATGGCACAAGCAGTGGAAGATGCATATCAATGGAAAAGTGATAGAGGTCTTGAAATTGTGAAAACAGCAATTCTGGCAATTGAATATGATGAAGATACAAAGAAACTAATGAAAGATGTCAAAGCTGCCGATGCACTATCTGGGGCAAGAGGAAATGCCTTTATGCAACAAGCTGCTGCTAGAGGAATTCAAGCCGCTGGTGAAAATGGTGGTGGTTCTGGTATGGCATTTATGGGAATGGGTATGAATGCGGCCGGAAATATGATGGGAGCCATGCAACAACAACCAACAGAGTCTTCCTACCAACCTGCATTTGGTCAACAACAACCAACCAAAGAAGAACAAGATCCTATGACAGTTTTAAGTGAAAAGAAAAAATTATTAGATGCAGGATTAATTTCTCAAGAAGATTATGATAAATTAAAGGCTCAAATTTTAGGATTATAAAAAATGCAAAATGGTTATAATTCAAATATAATTCCTCCTGCAAACAATGAACCTACGATTATAAAGACCGATGTTGGTTCAAAAAATGGTCAAGAGAAATGTCCAAGATGTGGCTCAACAGATATTTCAACAAATACAAATAATGGTAAATTAAGATGTAATTTTTGTCGTCATGAGTTTGAACCAGAAAAAGTTTCAGGTATGGTAGAAGATATATCAAAATTACAAGGACAAGTTATGGGTTCAGGCGCGACTGATATTGTTGCAGACACGAATGAAGTTTTAACATTTAAATGTAGTAGTTGTGGTGCAGAAGTTGTGATAGATACTGCTTCTCTTTCACAAGCGAGATGCCATTGGTGTCGAAATACATTATCTGTTAATGAACAAATTCCTAATGGTAGTATTCCAGATGTTGTATTGCCTTTCAACATCAATAAAGAGACTGCTAAATTAGAAATTGAAAAATTTGTAGGAAAGAGAAAATTTTTTGCACATCCAAAATTTAAAGAAGAATTTACGACTGAAAATATCATGGGTGTATATTTCCCTTATATGATTGTCGATGTGAATGCTCATGCTAATTTTATTGGTGAAGGTGAACATCAAACAAGAAAATACTTCCGAGGAAGTGGTAGTAATCAAAAAGCTTATTTTGATGCTGATTTATATCATGTCGAAAGAGAATTTGATTTAGCAATAAGTGGCCTTTCAGTTGAATCAAGTCTTGATAAGTTAAACAACATTGCTTTAGATAAAACGAATAATGTCATAAATGCTATTATGCCTTTTGATGTTGAAAATAGTGTGAAATATAACGCTAATTATTTAAAAGGTTATACCTCTGAAAAAAGAGATACGAATATTGACCAGCTAAGAACAATTGTCGATACAGAAGCAAAAGATATTGCTAGATTCACAGCTAATGAAACTTTAAAGGAATACGATCGTGGTGTAGCATGGTCTAATGAACAGTTGAATGTCAAAGGACAACAATGGAAGGCAGCCTATTTGCCTGTTTGGTTATATAGTTATCAACAAGTGAATAAAGACAAAAAAATATTACATTATGTCGCGGTTAATGCAAGAACAAAAGAGACGATGGGTAGTGTTCCTATCCATATGCCTAAGTTAATAGGAGTCTCATTCATCGTTGAAATTTTAGGAATCATTGCGATGTTTCTTGTTGATTTTGATTATAGCTTCTTATTTTTATTATCGGGAATTATCTATTTTCTTATTATGTTTATAAGATATCGGAATGCTAATGCAAGACATACTTATGAAATTGATACGAAAAAGAATATCACAAATTTACGAAAAGTCGATAATTTTATAAAATCAGAAAAAGGTCTTACCAATTCAACTATGAATGGAGCCAATAATAAAAGAGTAAATGGTGAGACTAGCACAAGTAAAATATTTGATTCATTTACAGGACAAAACATTAGCAATAGTGTTATCAACTCAGTTACAAATAGTAGCTCTATTGCAAGTTTTATTAAAGATAATATAGAGAAAGGAGGGAAAGAATGAATTGTCCAAAATGTGGAGCAGAAAATATAAATGGATCAACATTTTGTATAAAATGTGGTACTAATTTAAAAGAATTACAATCCATAAATGATGCTCCTATAAACGAACAAGTGGAAGCTCAAAATCAACCGATACAACAGCCTACTAATCAGGTTAGTATCGTATCATTAAATTATTTCATGTATTTTATCGCGATTCTTTTAAAGCCATTTCAATGTTTTAAAGAAGAAGAAACAAAATTAAATCATGCCAAAACATCTGTTTTATTAACTTTAATAGTGAGTGGAGTAATGACATTAGCTAATATGGTGAAAACAATTTTTACGACTGTGAGAGTTGCAAGTTATACTTTGACAGATGGTTATACCTATTCTTGGCAATGGAATAATTTAAAAAATATAAAATGGTTAGAATTAATTGGGAAAAATTTCTTGATATATGCTGGTATCATTTTAGCAATAGCATTTGTATTTTATTTAGGAAGTTTAATTGCTAAAAAAAATTTGAGTTTTATAAAATCGTTATCTATTGCTGCTACATCACTCATACCGGCTGTGATAGGAATCATGATTCTAGCTCCATTAAGTGGAATAATTTGGAAGACATTCAGTGTAGTTTTTACGGTTGCTGGAGCTGTTTATACTTTAATTATATTGTATGAACTTATGAATAATGAACTAAAACTAGAGGAAGATGAAAAAATATACTTTAATTTAATATGCTTTGGTCTATTAGCAGTAGCAGGATATTATGCATATATGAAATTGTTTATAAGTCCCGTAAATAGTGGACTAGAAAATATATTGGATATGCTTAAATAATGAACAAACTAACACTTAGGCAACTAACTTACTTTAGTTGCTTTTTCTAAAAGAAAGGAAGGGATAATTATGTTTTGTCCAAATTGTGGAACAAATTTGCCTCAAGGTTCTGAATTTTGTTCCAATTGTGGGACTCATTTGCAAGAATTTCAATCACAGCAAACAATACCTGAAAATAGTAGTGAAACTATGACCGAAATGTTTTCTTCAAAAAGTAAAAATTTAATGAATCCAATCATAGATAAAATAAAAAATTTTATTAAGCAAAATAAAAAAATGTGTTTCATTATTTTGATGAGTTTAGTTCTATTAATAGGTGGAATCATTGTTTATAAGGCAGTTTCTAATTACTATTATGAAAAAAATATACATTATTCTTTCAAAATAGATGGAAAAGAATTTAAAATTGGAGAAAAAGTTTCATATTATGAGAAAAAAGGTTATACATATAAAGATGAATATTATAAAGACACAGATATCATAGTTGCAGATGGATTTATTCCACATTCGTTTTATTCTGACAATAAAGCAGTAATGTATGCAGCAATCCATTGTAAAGAAAAAGAAAATTGTCATTATTCAAATGGTACTATTGTTAAAATAAATTTTTATAATAATATAGGCGAAGTCATGTTATCGGATTTTATCAAAATAGGAACAACTTATGATGAAATCGTTTCTAAATTAGGAGAACCAGATGGAAAATTTTATATGAACAATTCAGAATATGTATGGGCTTTTTATGATAAAGGAAAAATTAATAATCCGTATTATGTGTTAGAATTTGATAGTTCAAAAAAAGTTGTGAGAATGAAAATAGGAATGTGGTGGTATGATGGAGAATACGAATATACAGTCAAAAAGTAGTAAAAAAAGGATTTTTATAATCTTCAGTATTGCATTTCTGTTTTTAGCACTTGTTTTAATAGGATATTTTATATTTAAAAATGGAAAAACTGAAGATGGAATCATATTTAATGTGGAAAAGTTTGAAAAAGTAAGTGAAGATCAATATAATTTAAATGAAAAAATAGAAAGCATTTCTGGAAAAATAAATTCTAAAGAAGAAATCCAAAAGATTCATTTAACCATTAAAAGTGGAAACTTTGAAATTTTAAATCAAGAGCTTAATAACAATAATAAAACATGGGAATTAACAGAGGTTAGTTTTGTACCTGGAAATAATGAAGTTTGTATTGATGTAAAGTTAGTTAATGATAAAGAACTTAATAAATGTTTAATTATTAATAATTATGAAAATGATAATATTGGCTCTATAGATACTAAAGATGATGATAATGATAATTTAAAAAATTATGAAGAAATAATTTTTGAAACAAAAGTAAGTAATCCCGATACGGACGGTGATGGATTAAGTGATTATGATGAAATATATATAACTTTTACAGATCCTAAAAATATAGATACAGACAATAATGGTATAAATGACGGGGATGAAGATTTTGATCAAGATCAATTGATTAATTGTTTGGAAGTATCTTCTAAATCTTCTCCATATTTATCTGATACAGATGAAGATGGATTAAATGATTATGATGAAATAAATATTTATAATACATTGCCAAATTTAAATGATACAGATGGTGATGGATTAAGTGATTATGATGAAATAATAAATTTAAATACAAATGCTACAAAAAAGACAAATAAAATAAATGTATCGAAGTCATCTGATGATAAAATAGCAAGTGTTGAAATAAATAACTTAGATCCTTCAAAATATTCAACATTAACTATTACAAAGTCAAATATTTTAAATTTAAATGAAAATATAGATGGATATATATTAGATGCTTATGATTTCAATATTGATTCAGAAAAAGTAGATGCAAAAATAACCTTTGATATATCTAATATACCATTATCAGAAAACTCAAATCCAGTTATTTATTATTATAATGAAGAAACACAAATGCTTGAGGAATTAGAAACAGTAATACAAAACGGTAAAGCAAGTGCAACAGTGAAGCATTTTTCTACTTATATTCTTGTAGATAAAACTTCACATGATGCAATATGGAGCAAGGACACAGATAAGTTAGTAAGTTCTAGTTACAGTAATTTAGACGTCGTATTTGTAATTGATATTTCTGCAAGTATGGACGAAAATGATCCGAATGATTCAAGAAAACAAATTATGAGTAATTTTATATCATCTTTAAACAAAGATGATAGAGTAGGAGTCGTTTTATTTAAAAAAACAGCTAGTATTTTAAATAAAGGATTATCAAAAGAAACTAGTGATAAAAAAATATTAATAACAGATGTCTTTAATATTTCAAATGATGATGGATATAATTTTGATTCGGGAACAAATGGTTCTGCAGGGTTATATACTGCAATTGGAATGTTTGGTAATCAAGTAGATTCTAAAAGGTATATTATATTTTTAACGGATGGCGAGGATACATACAATTCCTATTCTTATGATGAAATATACTCAATGGCCTCAAAAAAGGATATCACTATTCTTACTATTGGTTTAGGTTCTAGTGTAGATGCTAATTCTTTAAGAGAAATTGCAGAAAAAACAAATGGTAAATATTATTATGCTGAGGAATCTAGCGAATTATATAGTAACTATTCTGGTATACTGTCGGATACTAATAATTATAGAACAGATAGTAATAATGATGGAATAAGTGATTATTTTACAAAATTAATGTGTGAGGGTACCATTAAAACTTCAACTGGAATAAATCCTTTTGAAGGAGTTCCTTATGAAGAAATTCAAAAGTCAAAAGATTATGATGGTGATGGATTAATTAATGGGGATGAAGTTGAAGTTACGGTTTTAGATAAAAAAGTATATATAAAATATTTATCTGATCCTAAGAAAGCTGATACGGATGAAGATGGTTTAAATGATAACTTAGACAATTCTCCTTTTACTAAATTTGATTCTAGATTTTCTGTTGTTGGTGGTTTAGATTTTGTTCCAGCAACTCCAATTGAAGATGATTTTGAGAAAAAATCTAATGAAGTATATAATACTGAAACAGGAGATTATGGAAGTAGTAAAGATAGAGCAAATGCCATGGTTACTACGTTTGGAAAAATGCCAGCTGCATTAGCTTTAAAACATTTCTTAGATAATACTGGAACAAGTTATAATTTTAATAACGATTGGGGAGTATTAAATACTTATAGAGGGAAAGAAAATTTAGCAAAAAACACAAATTCATTGATGCAAGTAGTAGAAGAAAGTGTAAAAAATAAATCAATAGTTTCGTTTGCAACTAATACTGAACTAACTGGAACAAATTATTCAGAACATTTAGAAGATTTAGCAGATATTGGTTGGTGGTATGCAATTGGTCATACTAGAGCAACGATGGTTGGACAGGCAACTAATAATAACGGTAATTATGAAATGACATTATATTACAATATAGTTGACTTTTATGACTGGAATAAAGATGCAGGAATTATTAGTGGTTTTGGTGGTTTAGTTAATGATGCTGAAATGTATAAATTGCACGCCCTAGGTGAAGCAAAACAATATAGAATTAACATGGCGTTTAAAATGAAAGTTACTTGGAAAAAAGGCGATAGATATTATTTAAATAAAATCAAATTATGGGAAACACCATCAACAATGTCTGTACAAAAAATAGGTTAAAAATTTTAGAATATAGTAAATGGTGAATAACATTAGAATTATATTTATTATTATAATTATGATAAAATTAAAGTAAAATAAATTGGGCTGCCAAGAAATTAGATAATTAATTACCTGACAGCCTTTTTTCTTATACAAAAAAGAAGTCAAATTATTTGACTTCAATATATTTTTTCGTTTCTTTTTCACCTTGTTTTGGAACGACAACAGTTAAAATTCCATTTTGGAAAGTCGCATCAATTTCATCTTCGTTCACATCACCAAGATAGAAACTTCTTTGATACTTACCGTATACTCTTTCTTTACGAAGATATTTTTTGCCTTCGTCTTTTTCTTCTCTTTCTTTCTCGGCAGTAATTATAATATTACCTTTATTTGATTCAATTTTAATTTCATCTTTGTTATAGCCAGGAATATCCATTTCAATATGAAATTTACCATCCTTTTCATAAATATCACATTTTAATGAATTATCCTCACTTGCAAAGAAGTTATCAAATAAATCATCTAAATAATAATTTCTTGGTACTAATTTCATTTTTTATCATTTCCTTTCATGATTCCATTATAGCACTTTTTTAGCACTTGTCAATAGTAAGTGCTAATTTTAATAAAAATTTATAAATCTGTGAAGTGAAAAGTTAAATTCCAGTTTTAATATGGAGAACGAGAATTTAGTCTTACACTAAAATCCAGTCACTTTT
>CANQFE010000060.1 GCA_947598285.1 uncultured Bacilli bacterium | reverse complement strand
GACTATTTTCCTTCTCTCTTTTATACTTAATTTAATTATAAAGTATTTAAAATCTCCTTACTTATTCTACACTACCAAGAAAAGAACTGTCAAAGTTCCTTTTAATCTATCTTTAATTGGACAATTGTCTGTCCTAAATTTTCTGGATCTAGTTGATAGGCAATGACTCTTTTATCTTGTTTTAAAATATGATGAACTTCTTCTTTTAGTTTTCCTGTTCCTTTGCCATGAATAATAATTACATAAGGCTGTTTTAATTTTATTTGCTCTGAAAGAAAATTATGAACGACTGTATAGGCTGTTACGGCATATTCTCCATGAAGATCAATTTTAGGATAAAAGTTCCAGGCAATCATGCTTGTGGAGGTACCTCTGTTTGATTGCTATTATTAGGAGGATTTGGAAGTTCTGAAGAGGTAGGAGCTACTTGGTCTCCTATCGCCGGTTCTACAGGTCCAAATTTCTTTTCATATTCATGAATGACATCAGAAAGCAATGGAATAGAATTTTTAGCTCCATATTTTGTTGTCGAAAGGGCCGCGGCAATATTAGCAAGACGAATTGATTTTTCTAAATCATATCCTTTTCCTAAACTGTATGCTAAGGCACCATCAAAAATGTCTCCAGCACCAGTACGGTCCACTTCTTTGACACTAATGGTTGGCATGACTTTGATTTCATTATTGATAGAATAAAGTGCTCCAAAATTATGAAGAGTTACAATAATAATATTATTTGGATATTTTTCTTTTAATGCCATGTATAAGTTTAAAAGTGTGGTAGGATTATTCATGTCAATTTGCATTTTGGTAACACGACAAGCGAATTCTAAAGAAAAAACAACATATTTTGCATATTTAATTAAGGCGATAATTTCTTTTTCATCAGCATGATTTAATCCTGCTCCTAAGATTGTTATTATGCCAGGGTATTGATTCATTGCTGCTTGGGTAGCTGAATATTCGTAGCCATCTGAATAGATAACATTGGGACTCATATCAAATTCATATTTTTTTAAATGATATTTTTCTGGTTCAATCATTAACTGAGTTCTTGAGGTTGTTTGTTTATTGGCTAAAATAAATGTTGTGGTTGTTTTCTTTTCATAATTTACTTCCAAAAAGTTGGTATGAACATTGCCACTTTCTAATTCTTTTTTAATAGATGTTCCTAAATCATCGTAGCCAATTGTTCCAGCAAAATAACTATCAAAATTCCACTTTCCAAGCAAATAAGCGACATTTGATGCACATCCTCCACTGCCTTCTAATTTTTCTTGCAAAACATATTTTCCATTTTCTACTGGATATTCATCTAATGGCACGGTGATATCATAGGTTGTTTTTCCAATACTTAACGCTACCATATCTTCACTATTCCCTTCTTCTTTTCATCATTATACTATATTTTTCATTAGAAAAAAAGATATTTTAATTTGTCTTTGTTCTTTTTCTTTTAAAATCTTCAATTTTAGGAATTGTTATTGTGTTAACTGATTTAAAGTCTTCAAACTCTTTTTCTAAACCTAAATATTTAATAATATAAAGTGGATCCATACTTGTATATCCTAAAGAATTCGTGACATTTCTCATTTTGATATCAATCGTTTTATCTAGTATTCTTTTTTCCAATAATTTTTCGGTAATAAATCGGGCGACGACATAAACATATTGAGAGAATAATTGAAAATCTTCATTCATTATTGTGAGTATAAGCTCATTTTTTTGATAAATTCTAGGTAATTTTTGTTTGTTTCTAATCGCGGCAATTCCTTCAAATATTTTGTTGTATAAATTAGATGAAGATAAATCTTTTTTTCTTATTTTCAAAAAATGAATTACATCTTTTCTATATTCTTTTTTCTGGCTTAATTCTAGAGCAAATAAAGTTTCATAAAAATAACTTGGTGTTTCACTAAAAATGGTTAAAGCATCTTTTTCCTCTTGATTGGGATATTTTTGGCTAAATATAATGTAGTGAATCATTTCATGAACTAAGGCAATACTGTCACTGATGGTATTAGAAAATGGAGCATTTAAAAAAATTGGATAGTCCTCTTTTACACTAAAATTATATCTATTTTCTATAGTAACTTGATTTATGACTTCTTCTGGAATCATTTCGGTATTTTCCCAACACACGATTGTTTTATTTTTTAAACCATTTTCTATTATTTTTAACCAAGTTCCAGAGGGATCTATATTTCTAATAAATTCTAGTGCAAGAGAGATAGAAGTTTCTTTTGGAATGGTTAAATAAAAATAATGATCTTCTTGCGAATTTTCTTTTTTCGCAAACATTAAATTTTTTACTTGAGCAAAATTTTTAGAAAGAAAAAAACATTTTTCTAAATTTTCGTTTTCTTTTTGAAAGCAGTTATTTAAAATAAACTTTTGATTTTTAGCTAGTAATTCTTCCATCAAATCAATCCATAGTTCATATATTTCTTCAGGGTTATTTAAATCAATATTTTCTGAAAATGAGTTTTCTTTTAATAATTTAAGACCATATTCTAACATATTAGTTTGAGATATTGATGTATTTAGAAGTAATCTTTGCATTACATTATAAAATTCGATATCATCTACATCAATATCGATAAAGGCTATTTTTGCCATTTTATAAATAAAATGAAATATTTCTTCTTGTTCATTCATGAAAGTTCCACTTCTTTCTTTAAATTGATTGTAGCAAATACTATATCACAAAATAAAAGAAAACTCCATCAAATGATGAAGTTAGTGTATGTTATTTTTTGTTTTAATTTTGGCTTACGTCAAAATCTTATTTGATGAATAAGATTAATTTTATAAAATATTATTTTTAAAATGATTTAATGCTATTTACTTTATTTCTTCTAACATTTTTTCTTTTAGTTTATCTATATCTGTGAAAAAAACTTTTATTCCTCTATTATGAAGTTTCATTAAATTATTAAAATTTTTAAGTATTATTTTTTCTAATTTTTCGGGAACTCTAGCTGGCTTACCATCTACTGTATGTACATGATCTATGTATTTTTCTAAAATTGGAAAAGCATTTTGTAATAAAATAACTGAATTTTTATCAAAAATTTTCTCAATTAATATTGTATTACAAAAACCATATTTTTTTATTTTTTTATTAACTACTTTTTTATATTTATCAACTTTAGAACTTATTGGAATAAACCATAAAATATCTTTATCTTTGATTGTAAAATAAGTAGGCCTTTTCTTTCCTCTCTCATGATTTTGCATTAAATTTTCATCATTAACGACATCAAAATATTTATCTTTAATGTGATATAAATAGCCTGTTTTTATTTTCATTGTCATCAACTCCATAAAAAATATACCATAAAACAAAAGAAAACTCCATCATACGATGAAGTTATTCTACATTTTCAACCGGGATCATTTATTACTCGCTAGCCACCCGGAAGCGAGAAACATTGTCGACCGGGATTACTTATTACTCGCTAGCCACCCGGAAGCGAGAAACATTTTCACACTTTTTCAAGTGCAATACAAATATACTATATTTTTATGTAAATGTCAAATAGTATACATTAATAGTATATTTTATTTTCTAATTATTATTTATTTGCTTTATCTTTAATCGCGGCTTGTGCAGCTGCAAGTCTAGCAATAGGTACTCTAAATGGACTACATGAAACATAATCTAAGCCAATGTTGTGGCAAAATTCAACACTAGAAGGATCTCCTCCATGTTCTCCACATATTCCAATATGTAATTTTTGGTTAGCATTTTTTCCTAATTTAATTGCCGTTTCCATTAATTTTCCAACACCATTTTGATCTAATTTTGCAAATGGATCATTTTCTAGAATTTTTGAATCATAGTAAGATTTTAAGAATTTACCGGCATCATCTCTGGAGAATCCATAAGTCATTTGTGTTAAGTCGTTAGTTCCAAAACAGAAGAAATCAGCATCTTTGGCAATTTCATCTGCAGTTACACATGCTCTTGGAATTTCAATCATTGTCCCTACTTGGTAATCTAGTTGAACACCAGCTTTTTTAATTTCTTCATCGGCTGTTTTAACAACAATTTCTTTTACATATTTTAATTCTTTTACTTCAGAAACTAAAGGAATCATGATTTCTGGAACAATTTTCCAATCATCATGTTTCTTTTGCACGTTTATTGCCGCGCGGATTACGGCTTTTGTTTGCATTTCAGCTATTTCTGGATAAGTTACAGCAAGACGACAACCGCGATGACCCATCATTGGATTTACTTCATGTAAACTAGAAATAATATTTTTAATTTCTTCAATTGATTTCTTTTGGGCTTTTGCTAATTTTTCGATTTCTTCTTCGGTTGTTGGAACAAATTCATGAAGTGGTGGATCAAGGAAACGAATTGTAACTGGGTATCCTTCTAAAGCTTCATAAAGTTCTTCAAAATCATTTTGTTGATATGGAAGAATTTTTTCTAACGCAATTTCTCTTTCTTCTTTTGTATCAGAACAAATCATTTCTCTAAATGCAGCAATTCGATCACTTTCAAAAAACATATGTTCTGTTCTACAAAGCCCTATTCCTTCAGCACCAAGTTCACGAGCTTTCTTGGCATCTTTTGGGGTATCAGCATTCGTTTTCACTTTTAGTTTTCTAAATTTATCAGCCCAAGACATTACTCTTGCAAATTCTCCGGCGATTGTTGCATCTACTGTTTTCATTAAACCATCATAGATGTTTCCAGTTGTTCCATCAATAGAGATATAATCTCCTTCATGGAAAGTCTTACCAGCTAAGGTAAATTCTTTCTTTTCTTCATCAATGATAATTTCACCACATCCCGAAACACAACAAGTGCCCATGCCTCTTGCTACTACAGCTGCGTGACTAGTCATTCCACCACGAACTGTTAAAATTCCTTGACTTACTTTCATTCCTGTAATATCTTCAGGTGAAGTTTCTAAACGAACTAAAACTACTTTTTCGCCTTTTTCATGCCATTTTTCTGCATCTTCAGCTGTAAAGACAATCTTACCGCAAGCGGCTCCAGGAGAAGCACCTAGTCCTTTTCCAATTGGTGTTACTTTTTTTAATTCTTCAGGGTCAAATTGAGGGTGTAATAAAGTATCTAAGTTTCTTGGATCGATCATCGCAACTGCTTCTTCTTCTGTTCTCATACCTTCATCTACTAAATCACAAGCAATTTTTAAAGCTGCTTTGGCAGTACGTTTGCCATTTCTTGTTTGAAGCATAAATAATTTTCCATGTTCAACAGTAAATTCCATGTCTTGCATGTCACGATAATGTTCTTCAAGAGTTTTGCAAACATCTTTAAATTGCTTAAACGCTTCTGGAAATTTTTCTTCCATTTCACTAATTTTCATTGGAGTTCTAACGCCGGCTACAACATCTTCTCCTTGAGCATTCGTTAAAAATTCACCAAATAAGCCTTTTTCACCAGTGGCTGGATCTCTTGTGAAAGCAACTCCTGTGCCACAATCATCACCCATATTTCCAAATGCCATGGCTTGAACATTAACGGCTGTACCCCAAGAATATGGAATATCATTATCTCTTCGATAAACATTTGCTCTTGGATTATCCCAACTTCTAAATACTGCTTTTACAGCTCCCATTAGTTGTTCTTTTGGATCTGTTGGGAAATCTTTGCCAATTTTTGATTTATATTCTTCTTTAAATTCTCTTGCTAATTCTTTTAAATCATCAGCATTTAATTCAATATCTTGAGTAACTCCTTTTTTCTTTTTCATCTCATCGATTAATTGCTCAAAATATTTTTTTCCAACTTCCATTACTACATCGGAGTACATTTGAATAAACCGACGATAGCAATCCCATGCCCATCTAGGATTTTGTGATTTTTCCGCAAGGACATTTACTACTTCTTCATTTAATCCTAAATTAAGGATCGTATCCATCATTCCAGGCATACTTGCTCTTGCGCCACTTCTTACCGAAACAAGTAATGGATTTTCACGATCTCCAAATTTTTTGCCAGTCATTTCTTCTAATTTTTTGACATATTCATTAATTTCTTTTTGAATTTCTTCATTAATTTCTTGGCCATCTTCATAATATTTTGTACAAGCTTCAGTGGTGATGGTAAATCCTTGAGGTACAGGTAGTCCAATAGATGTCATTTCGGCTAAGTTTGCCCCTTTTCCTCCTAATAGATCACGCATATCTTTGTTTCCTTCTGAAAACAAATAGACATATTTTTTTGACATATTTTTTCTTCCTTTCATGTTTCTTTTTTATTATATAAAAGAATCAAGAAAAAAGCCAATCCTTTTTTAGTAATTGACTTATATTTTACTTATTTTGTTGGTGTTAAAATGATACGGAAACTCTCCCAATTGGTTCCAAGACTATTTGTTGAACTAAAACCCATAGTACCTGCGAGTACTCCTGTATCCTCTGTGCCACCACGATTAATCCAAATATTATTTGGAAATTGAGCATAATCACTGTAAAATCCACTTATTTTTCTGGTGTATTCAGTATTGATTAAAAATGAAACAGAATAAAATGGTCCCAATTCTTTGGTAGCATCTCCTAAGTGTCCTTTAGTATAATCGGTATCTTCGGTGTTACTATAAATATCATAATATTTAGGATCAGGGAGTTGGGCATCATTAAACTCTGGATTTCCAGAAAACCCCATAGTTTTCGTCCATGCAGGCCCAGCAGTATCATATATGCCAGAATAATTTTTGGTGGTACTGGATAATAAACTTAGTTTATTAAAATAATTATAAGTATTAATTCCATCTACTCCTAAAGAAGTTCCTTCTTGTCTATTACAACTTTCGTTAGTAGCTCCCGTATATCCACAGGTAGGTTCATCTTTGGCAGAATATCCTGTGATATAATTTTTGTTGTTATTCATTCTTACCTCTTCACAGGTGACTCCATTACATCTTCCAAATCTTGAATTGGTTAAATAAGCCATTGCTCCCCATTCGATATTTTTAATCATATGGGAATCTAATTCGCGTTTGTAATTATAACTATTTAAATGAGCATTTGATACATTGATTCCTCGCCAACTATAGACATTTGGTTTAACTATTATTTTCGATGTTTCTTCTTGATTTACTTGAGCAGCTGCAGTGCTATTTGCTCCTAAGTATCCTGTATCAAATTTCCCGATCCAGAAGCCCGTTGATCCTTCAAATGCTTTAAACGCTGGATGAGTCATGTAATCTCCTACTTTACAGTTTCCATTATCACTTGTTGTTGGTGTCTCACATTCTTTATATCCATCTTTAGTATTATAATCGCCAAATTTGATTTTGATTTCTTGACTATTATTAGGAACACTTGCACTGGATGGAAGACTTCCTAATTCCGTTACTCCTTTATAATTACCTAAATTAAACAATTGATAACGATATTTTGGGATCCAGACAAAATAACTTTCAATCACTTCTTCTGGTATCACTTCTTTAGGCTCATAATTTTCACTTTTTTTATTGGTAAAATCGACATATTTTAATAAGCCATTACTATCTGTAATTTTAATATCTTGTTTTATTTTGTTTGCTTCTTCTTCTGTAATGGCTCGATCAAAGATGGCTACTTGATATACATCAATATTAGAGTAGGATTTTGCATCACTGTATTCTGGGTTTGCTCCAATAAAAATAGGCATTTTAGATTTTGTAATACCTTCTGAATAAGGCTGACTATCCACTTCTTCGCCATTGATATATAATTTTAATGTATTATTATCATATGTAAATAGAATCGTATAATCAGCATTTGCATCTGGTAAAGTTTGACTTGTTACATTAATATATTGATTTTCTTTTGTGTCACGTATACGACAATATATTTTTTCAGAAGTTAGATCACATCCTCCGCCCGCAGATTCCCAATTACCAAGAAATTCTTGTTCTTGCGTACCACTTAAATCGTTAAATTTTAATTTAATTGCTAAAGTAATTCCATTTTGAAAATCATAGTTTTCTAATCCTAAATCAATATAATCATCTGTTCCATCTAATGTTACATGATCATTAGATAAAGTAGCTCCTCCATGAACTTTTCCATAGGCACTTAAACTTTCATAACTATTTTGTAATATGATACTATTTGCCCATTCTTTGTTGGAATAACTATACCATGCTTCATTTAAATCTGCTTTTCTTACGGTTCCATTATTATCTATTGTCACTGGTGTTAAGTCTCCCTTTATCACTGGATCCATTCCATTTAATATCCCTTCATGATATTCTTTTGTAAAATGGATTTCACAAGATAATCTTGTATTAATACTTTCTGGTATTCTTTCTATTACTGGACTCCATGTTTCACTATCCCATTCGATTCTTGTTCCATCACTACATTTACTTTTCTCTCTATCAAAATATAATTTTGAATCTTTACTTGGGATACTTTCTATTCTAGTATCCTCATTATAAATTGCTAGGATTGGATTATTTAAGGTAGCATCATATGCTATGCTTTTTTTAGGAATCATCACAATTATTGTACAAATGATCACTATTATTGCAGATATTTCAAATGTTATTTTTCTTTTCATAAATATCCTTTCCCTAAAATGTGATGATTTTCTTTTTTATAGTATGCTATTTTTCTATAGTCTTATTTTATAATATTTTTGTTCAATAATCAACACTTTT
>CANQFE010000059.1 GCA_947598285.1 uncultured Bacilli bacterium | reverse complement strand
ATAAAGGGAGACTTAACACCAGTGACAATAGATAATAACGGAACAGTAAGAAAAGCAGATTTAAACGAAGCGTGGTATAGTTATTCCACCAAAGAATGGGCAAATAGTATCATTTTACAAAATAGTTATGAAAGTTTAAGTGCCTATGGGAATATTCATGGAGCAACAAAAAAAGATGGATATGTTTCTTTAGATGGACAAGATGACTACATTGATTTAGGACTTGCAAATTATGATTTTAAAGATGGAATTACTTTAGCAATTAAATTAAAATTTAATGATTTAAGTAGTACTCAGAATAAAGAATTTCTTGGCAATTGGGAAGGCGCTGGTGGTGGATGTAGCTTGATTTCATCTCTTTTAACTTGTAATATATATGTTGAAGAAGCCAAAAATTATGTAAATATGAGTTATAATAGCGATGTTCATTTAAATACTGATTATACAATTATGTTTACATATGATAATAGTATATTAAGATTATATATCAATGGTCAGAAAGTAGCAGAAAAATCACAAACAGGTCATATTAAATCATCAACAGTTCCAATTTTTATTGGTGCAAATCCTACTCCTGATGGTAATCATGGGTATTATTCAAATATTGATGTCAAACAAGCAGCAATATTTAATCGAGCAATAGGTGAAGAAGAAGCAAGTGAGATGACAGAAGATATTAAAATAACAAATGGAAAAGGCTTATTAAAATATGTCGATTTTACAGATAAAAAAAGTGAAAATTATGAACCAAAAGAAGTAATACCAGAAGATGTGATTGAAAGTTATTTTGTATGGATACCAAAATATAGATATCAATTGTTTAATTTAGGAGAATATTCACAAGCAGCAGATTTAGGAAATATACAATCAAGTTCAAGTGTTCCAAATAATAATCAAGAAATTAAAATTAAATTTGGAGATTATAATACAGTAAATGGATATAAAGAATGTGAAACTGTAACAACAAGTGATAATGGAAACTGTAAAGTAGGAGATTATATGACCCATCCAGCTTTTAAAGCATTTGAAGGGTCAACAGGATTCTGGGTGGGAAAATTTGAAACAGGATATTTAGGAGCTAAAACCAAAGAGGACGCACGAATAAATACAAATCAAGAAGATCCATCAAAAATCATCATAAAACCAAATGTGTATAGTTGGCGGGGAATCCAAGTCGCGAATGCCTTTACGAATTCTCAAAAATATCAAAGTACACTGGATAGTCATATGATGAAGAACAGTGAATGGGGAGCAGTGGCCTATTTAACTAATTCAAGGTTTGGAAGATGTAATGGAGTTACTTGTGAAGAAGTAAGAATCAATAACAATAGTAATTATATTACGGGATATAGTGCCAAAGAAGAACCAACTTGTGGGCAATCCAATAGCAATTGTAATCAATTTGAAGGAACTTCTTTAGGAATAGATGGAACTAATACGTATAATTATTTTAATGTGGCAAGTCAAAAATCAAGCACCACAGGGAATTATAGTGGAATCTATGATATGTCTGGTGGGAGTTGGGAATATGTAATGGGCGTGATGAAAGGAAATAGTACTACTTCATTACCAGCAAGTGGAAGAAATAATGACAATAATTCAGGATTTAAAGGGCCATACAGTTATTGTACAGTAAATGGTGGAACAGAAAATTGTAATGGAAATACATTAAATACAGAAGGAAAAGAATGGCCATCTTCAAAATATTATGATTTATATGATTACAACAAGATAAATACAAATTATAAAAATGGAATATTAGGAGACGGAACAAAAGAATTGGGACCATTCTATAGAGTGTCTTATGATAGTGGAACAACGAATGTTCTTATCGGAGGTTATAATGCTGATTTTGCTTATTTTGTCCAATTTGGTAGTCCGTGGATTGTACGTGGGTCAACTTATGGAGCTGGATCAAGCGCAGGAATTAATGCTTTCGATTATTGCAGCGGTGTAGGAGATAAATTAAATGATCGTAGTTTTCGAATTATTCTTACACCAATAAAATAATTGAATAAAAATTGACAAAAAATTAACGTAAATGAAAAAAGTAAAAAATTTACTTTTTTTGTTGAAAAATGTCAATAAAATGTTTAAAAAATGAAATTTTAAGAAAATTTACTTTCAAAAAAAGGAAAACGCCGGGTGTATCCGGAATATATAGGTAGAAGGATCAATTCCTTCGAAAAAGAAAGGAGGTAAATTTAGTGTCTGAAAAAAAGATATCTTTTTTAAAAAATATCATTACCGAAATATTAGAAAAACATCCCGAATTTTTTCAAAAAAAAGAGCAATTTCATGATTGGTATGAAGCTCATGAATATTTTTGGAATCAAAATCAAATTTTTTTAAAAGAAGTTGTAAAAGAACTTCATGAAAAATATCAAGAGAATTATTCTGCAGAAGAACTTTTTTATATGCAAAAACTGTATTTAATGTATCCTTTAAAAGTTCCTAAAAAGCTATTATCTCTTCCTTGGGAACAGGTTAAAATACTTTTAGATTTATGTAATGTGAAAAAAAGAAACTTTTATATCAGCTTATGTTATGAAAAAAGAATTGATGAACATTCTCTTCAATTGTATCTTTTAAATGATTTATATGAGAAAGCTCTTATTTTAAAAAAGAAGAATCAAGAAAAATTATCTTTCACTTCAAAAGAATTTTTGGATAAACTTTTAAATATTTATCCAATTATTTGGCAATAAAAAAATTTCATGATAAAATGAAGTAGAGGTAGATGGCATGAAAGAAGTATTACATATTGGAATCGATATTGGTTCTACTACAGTAAAAATTATTGTAACTGATTCAAAACTAAATATTTTGTGGGAAGATTACCAAAGACATTATTCAAATACGATTTCTAAAGTAGAAGAAATGTTAAATAATGTTATTGCAAAATATCCTCAAAGAAAAATTCAGATTGCATTTACTGGATCTGGCGCGATTAGTCTTGCCAATTATTTAGATATTCCTTTCATTCAAGAAGTTATCGCATGTAAAAAAGCAGTTGAAAACTATCCTAGAAATGTGGATGTTGCAGTAGAACTTGGTGGAGAAGATGCAAAAATTATTTATTTTTCTGGTGGAATAGAAGAAAGAATGAACGGTTCATGTGCTGGAGGGACAGGTGCTTTTTTAGACCAAATGGCAGTGCTACTCAATACGGATACAAGTGGTTTAAATGAACTGGCCAAAAAAGGAACGACGATTTATCCAATAGCTTCTCGATGTGGTGTTTTTGCCAAAACAGATATTCAACCTTTATTAAATGAAGGTGCTAAAAAAGAAGATATTGCGCTTTCTATTTTGCAAGCAGTCGTAAATCAAACGATTAGCGGATTAGCTTGTGGTAAACCAATTAAAGGAAATGTTATGTTCTTGGGTGGTCCTTTGAATTTTTTAAATATGTTAAAAGAACGTTTTCAAAAAACTTTAAATTTAAAAGATGAAGAAGTGATATCTCCTGAGAAAAGTGAATTATTTGTTGCTTATGGCTCCATTTTAGAAAATGAAGAGGGACCTATTTTCTCTGAAGCGGAAATAAAGAAGAAAATAGAATCTTTAAAATTTTTTGAAGAAGAAAAAAGTACTTCTTTAAAGCCATTATTTGCTTCTATAAAAGAACGTCAAAAATTTGAAAAAAGACAATTGAAGTATCATGTGAAAAAAAGCTCTTTAAAGAATTATAAAGGCGATGCTTTTTTAGGAATTGATGCTGGAAGTACAACAGCTAAATTAGTTTTAATTGGTGAAAATTCTTCTATTTTGTATGAAGATTATCAGTCTAATTTGGGTACTCCAGTTGATACCTTAAAAAAAATGTTATTAAATTTATATGATCATATTGGAAAAGAAATAAATATTCGAATGAGTGGTTCTACAGGATATGGAGAAGAACTTATGAAGGCTGTATTTCGTTTGGATATGAGTGAAATTGAAACCATTGCTCATTACAAAGCAGCAGAATATTTTGATCCACTTGTAACAAGTATTATTGATATTGGTGGCCAAGATATGAAATATATTAAAATAAAAGATCATGCTGTAGATACTATTTTATTAAATGAAGCTTGTTCTTCTGGATGCGGTTCATTTATTGAAACTTTAGCCAAATCTCTTCATATTTCTCTTTCAGAATTTGTAAAACTTGCTTTAGAATCAAAAAATCCGGTTGATTTAGGAAGTCGTTGTACAGTTTTTATGAATTCTAAAATTAAACAAACGCAAAAAGAAGGAAGACCATTAGGAGATATTTTTGCAGGGCTTTCTTATTCTGTAGTCAAAAATGCTTTACAAAAAGTGATGAAAATTCGAAATCCAGAAACATTAGGAAATCATATTGTTGTTCAAGGGGGAACTTTTTTAAATGATGCGGTCCTAAGAGCCTTTGAATTAGTGACAGGATGTGAAGCAATAAGACCTAATATTGCAGGGTTAATGGGTGCATATGGCGTAGCTTTATTAGCGAAAGAAGCCTATAGTAAGTTAGAAGAGAAAGATGTTTATTCAACGATTCTTTCTCAAGAAGAAATTTTAAAATTAGAAATGAAAACGACACATAGTAGATGTAATGGTTGTGAAAATCATTGTGGACTCACGATTAATATTTTTGGAAATAAGCGTTTTATTAGTGGTAATCGGTGTGAACGTGGAAGTGGCTCAAATGGCAGTATGAATACATTACCTAATATGGTAGAGTATAAATATACACGTTTATTTTCGTATGAATCTTTAAAGGAAGAAGAAGCAAAAAGAGGGTTGATTGGTATTCCAAGAGTATTAAATATGTATGAAGATTATCCTTTTTGGCATACTTTTTGGACTCAATTAGGGTTTCGAGTAATTTTATCGGATCATTCAAGTCGAAGTATTTTTGAGCTAGGAATTGATTCCATTCCAAGCGAATCAGCCTGTTATCCTGCCAAAATAACACATGGCCATATTAAAAACTTAATTCAAAAAGGAGTTAAAACCATCTTTTATCCATGTATTATGTATGAAAAAAAAGAATTTAATACGAGTGATAATTCCTATAATTGTCCAATTGTTACTTCTTATTCTGAAGCAATCAAGTTAAATATGGATGATTTAAAAGAACAAAAAATTAAGTTTTTAAATCCTTTCTTGCCATTAGAAGAAGATGCTTTAGTAAAGCGTATTTATCATTTACCAGAAATGAAGGAATATCATTTTACAAAAAAAGAATTAAAAGAAGCTGTTCAAAAAGCAAGTGAAGCTCAAAAACAATACCGGCTTGATATCATTACCAAAGGAAAAGAATTTTTAAAATATTTAGAGGAGCATCATGAAAAAGCAATTGTTTTAGCTGGACGTCCTTATCATATTGATCGAGAAATTAATCATGGTATCGATACTTTAATAAATTCTTTGGGTCTTGGAGTATTAACTGAAGATTCCATTTGTTATGATGCCGAAGATCTTCATTTACGTGTTGTTGATCAATGGGCATACCATTCTAGGGTGTATCGAGCTGCTGATGTTGTCATTAGGCATCCTAATTTAGAACTTGTTAGTTTAAATTCATTTGGCTGTGGATTAGATGCAATTATTACGGATCAAACAGAAGAAATTTTAAGAAATAATAATCGCTTATATACTACGATTAAAATTGATGAAACAAGTAATTTAGGTGCGATTAAAATTCGCTTAAGATCTTTAATTGCTTCTATGAATAAAAGACTTGCTATTTCCTATAAACCTTATGTTTATGAAAAAAATGTATTTAAAAAAGAGATGAAAGTTCAAAATACTTTATTAGTTCCTGACATGTCTCCTTTTCATATGCCATTTTTAGTTCAAGCATTTCAAAGTGAAGGTTATCATGTAAAATATTTAGATGTAATGACTGATGAAATGTTAGATTTAGGCTTAAAATATGTAAATAATGATGCTTGTTATCCTTCTTTGATTGTAATTGGACAATTATTAAGTGCTTTAAAAAGTGGTCAATATGACTTAGATCATACAACAGTTGTAATTAGTCAAACTGGAGGTGGATGTCGCGCGACAAATTATATTGGCTTGATTCGGAAAGCTTTAAAAGATGCCGGATATGGAAGTATTCCTATTTTGTCATTTAATTTTAGTGGCTTAGAAAAAGAACAGGAGTTTAAGATGACGTTGCCTTTGATCCATAAGTTATTAATGTCAGTTATTTTAAGCGATTTACTCATGAAACTTTTCTATAAAACAAAACCATATGAAGCTATAAAAGGGCAAAGTGAAGAAATGTATCAAAAGCATTCTAAGCAATGTTTAAAAACTATCTCAATTGGAAAAAGAAAAGAATTTAAATCTGAAATTAAAGAAATGATTCAAGATTTTGAAAATATTGAAGTTCAAGATATCACTCTTCCAAAAGTAGGAATTGTTGGTGAAATTTTAATTAAATATCACCATTTTGGAAATCATCATTTGGCTTCTCTTCTAGAACAGGAAGGGTGTGAAGTTACAGTTCCTGAATTAATGGGATTTGTGAAATATTGTGTTTATAATAATATTGTCAAAAATGAAATTTTAGAAAAAGGAAAAACAGCATCTTATTTTAGTAAAAAAGTTTTAGATATTATTGATTTTTATGAAAAAACAGTAAGAGATACATTAAAAAATACGAAGTATCGTTATCCTCCAAATATCTATGAACTTGCAGAAAATGTAAAACCTATTTTATCCAAAGGAAATCAAACCGGCGAAGGATGGTTTTTAACTGCCGAGATGGTCGAATTATTAAAAAATGGTGTCGAAAATATTGTGTGTGTTCAACCATTTGCTTGTTTACCAAATCATATTGTTGGAAAATCCGTCATGAAAAAAATGAAAGAATTATATCCAAATGCCAATATTATCGCGATTGATTATGACCCAGGTTCTTCTTTTTCGAATCAAATTAATCGTATCAAATTATTATTAAGCGTTGCTAAAGAAGATTTATC
Organism: uncultured Bacilli bacterium; assembly: GCA_947598285.1. Classification (GTDB taxonomy): domain Bacteria; phylum Bacillota_I; class Bacilli_A; order RF39; family UBA660; genus Ventrenecus. The sequence continues at coordinate 2,007 of CANQFE010000059.1, read as the reverse complement.
TAAAAAACAAACGAAAGAAACCGCCAAAAATTCATAGTTTTATCACATTTAGGCGTTAAGATGGAAAAAAGGAGGAAACTATGAGAGTTTTAGTCGTAGATGATGAAGCCTTAATTCGTGATGTTGTAAAAGAATATTTATATCAAGAACATTATGAAGTAGAAGAAGCCGCGAATGGTGAAGAAGCTTTAGAAAAATGTAAAAGAAAAGATTTTGATTTAATTATATTAGATATTATGATGCCCAAAAAAGATGGTTATGAAACCGTAAGAGAATTAAAGAAAATGAAAGATATTCCTGTTTTAATGCTTTCAGCTCGTCAAGAAGAGTTTGATAAATTAATTGGTTTTGATTTAGGAATTGATGACTATGTCACCAAACCTTTTAGTCCGAAAGAATTGGTGGCGCGGGTAAAAGCAATTACCAAGCGGCAAGAAAAAAATATCTCCAAATTAACATTTGGAGATTTAGTGATGGATGATGTTGCTCATGTAGTTACAATCGATCAAAAAGAAGTGAATTTAACACCAAAAGAATACGATTTATTAAAGTATTTTATTACTAACAATCATATTGCTTTATCAAGAGAACAGTTATTAACAAATGTTTGGGGTTATGATTTTTATGGTGATGATCGAACTGTTGATACACATGTGAAAACATTAAGACAACATTTAGGATCTTATGGCAAATATATTGAAACAATTAGAAAAGTGGGGTACAAATTTCATTATGATGAAATTAAAAAGTAGTTTTCATGGAAAAACTTTAATTTATTTTATTTCTTTCAGCGCGACTATTTTAATTGTTCTTTGGTTATCACAAATTATTTTTTTAAAATATTCTTATGAATCGTATCAAGTAAAAACACTAACAAATTTAGCAAGTACTATTCAAAATACACCCTTAATCACTCTAAGTAATACTTTAGAAAATATTGCCTACCAAAATGAAATTTGTGTAGAGTATTACACTAATTCAGGACAGAATTTGCGATATAATACTTTAATGAATGGATGTGCTTTAGGAAAAAATAATTCAGAAATTCAAAATATCGAAGAAGAATTTATGAATTCAAATGATGTAGAAAAAACTTATCGAGTGGTAAATAAAGAGTATGAAGCAAAGGCCTTTTTGTATGGTATTCAAATGTCAAGCGGTACAATTTTTTTGTATTCTACTTTAGAAGATGTCAGTATAGCAAATGTTGTATTAAAAAGGCAATTAATATACTTAACGATTATTGCTTTATTATTTGCTTGTTGTATTGCTTATTTTCTATCAAAAAAATTAACAGAACCAATTCAGGATATTACTGAAAAAGCCAAAAAATTAGGCTCAAAAGAAGAAGTTGAGTTTCCAAAATACGATATTGATGAAATTAATGAATTAGCAACAGTTCTAGATCGAGCGGGAAAAGATATGGCTAAAACAGAAGAACTAAGAAGAGATTTAATGGCCAATGTTTCTCATGATTTGAAAACTCCTCTTACCATGATTAAAGCTTATGCTGAAATGGTAAGAGATCTAAGTTATCAAAATGATGAAAAACGAATCGAACATTGTAATATTATTATGGATGAAGTCGATAGATTAAATGTTTTAGTAAATGATATTTTAACACTTTCGAAAATGCAAGCTCATGCTGAAGAAATCAAACTAGAAAATTTTGATTTAGTTGTCGAGATAAAAAACATAATTAAACGTTATGAAATTATTAAAGAAACAGAAAATTATCATTTTGAATTAGATTTACCTAAGAAAGTTATGATTGAGGCAGATAAAGCGAAAATTAATCAAGTGATTTATAATCTCATTAACAATGCCATTAATTATACCGGAGAAGATAAAAAAGTTACAGTTAGAATCAAAAAAGAGAAAGAACGTTATCTGGTAGAAATTAAAGATACTGGTAAAGGAATTAAAGAAAGTGAAATTGATTATATTTGGGAAAAATATTATAAAAATGAAAAAAATCATAAACGAAATGTCGTTGGAACAGGATTA
>CANQFE010000058.1 GCA_947598285.1 uncultured Bacilli bacterium | reverse complement strand
ATCAGGAATGGGGTAGAGGAATACTTGGAGATGCTACTAAAGAATTTGGTCCGTTTAATAGTGTGTCTTACAAAAAGACAGATGGAACAGGACCAGTACGTTATGTTAGTAGCTATAATGCCGACGTAGCGTACTTTGTGGATTCTTCCAATCCGTGGTTCATACGTGGTGCAGCCTATTCAGACGGGACAGGCGCAGGAGTTGGGGCATTCAGTTATTTCTACGGGCATGCGTATGGTACTACCAGTTTCCGCGTTGTTCTCACACCTTAAAAATATTTTTCTTTTTCTTTTTTTGTTAATGTTAATTTATATTTTTGGCCATCTTCTAATAGTTTTGATTCAATTTTATTCCACTTTTGATCACGAAAGTGATCTGTGTAACCTAAAATATCTCCCATATCTAACTCATCTTGAATATTATCAATTTTTGTTAATTTGTTTTCTGGTGATACTATTCCTGTGTAATCAAAAAACATGTTTTGATAATGAAAAAGGTAGTGATTTTCACATAGATAAATTTCTCCTTCAGGGATCATTTGTTTTAAAAGGAAAGCAAAATAAAGGCAATAGCCATTTCCTAATATATCAATGTTTTCTTGATATGGAAAAATTGTCTCATTATATCGTGTGATAAATTTCTGAGCTAAATATGTAACAATATTATATACTTCATTAATTGTCATTTTTTTCACCTTTCGTAGTATTATAAACAAAATTTTTGGAAAAAACAATATGATTGTTGTATACTATTTAGTAAGGATGTGTTTTATGAAATTAACAATAAAAGAAATTTTAATGATTTGTGATGGGCAACTTTTAAGTGGAGATGATGATGTTATCATTTCTACTTATTCTAAAGATACCAGAACAATTAAACCTGGGGATTGTTACATTGGCATTCATGGTGAAACTTTTGATGGTAATGAATTTTGGAAAGATGCTCAAGAAAAAGGAGCCATTGCTTGTATTTTAGATTCTTTTTCAGGAAAGATAGATGAAGAAGATGCTTTTCCTATTGTTCTTGTTTCAGATAGTGTTGTTGCTTTACAAAAACTTGCTACTTACGTTCGAGAAAAATTAACAATTCCTGTTGTTGCAATTACGGGAAGTGCTGGGAAAACAAGTACTAAGGATATGATTTCCGAAGTTTTAAGTGCCAAGTATAAAGTTTTAAAATCTCCGGGAAATTTAAATGGACAATTGGGATTACCTCTTACTATTCTTTCTTATCAAGATGAAGATGTGATGGTTTTAGAGATGGGAATGAATGATTTTGGACAAATGTCTTGTCTTACTCATATTGCTAAGCCTACTATCGCGGTAATTACAAATATTGGAACAGCTCATATAGGAATATTAGGTTCTAGAGAAAATATTTTGAAAGCTAAATTAGAAATTTTAGAAGGTATGGAAAAGGGAAGTACACTTATTTTCAATCAAGATAATGATTTACTTTCTCAATTAAAGCTTCCAGATTATTCTATTGTTACTTGTGGTATTCATTCTTCTAGTGATGTGTCTGCTCGAAATATTTCTTTTGAAGATGGAAAAAGCTACTATGAGGTTGTTTTTCAAAATGAATCTATACCTATTATGCTTCCTGTTATGGGCCATGTTTTTGTTTTAAATAGTTTGCTTGCTATTGCCGTTGGAAATATGTTGAAAGTTCCTTTTGATGCGATGAAGCAAAAATTAAGTCAAGTTCAGTTATCTGGAAACCGGATGCGGATTGTTCATTTTCCAAATCAAATTACTTTAATTGATGATAGTTATAATTCCAATTTGGAAGCTTTGGAAAGTGCTTTAACTATTTTAAAAGATTATCAAGGTCAAAGAAAAATTGCTGTTTTAGGAGATATCTTGGAAATGGAAGATTTTAAAGAAGAGATTCATCGTAAAATAGGTGCTCTTCCGGTTTTAAAAGAAATGGATGAAATATATTTAAGTGGTGAAGCAGTTACTTATCTTAAGGATTCGGCAATTCAAAATGGTATTTCGGACAAAAAAATTCATTTCTATTCTTCTCATCAAGAATTGTTAACAGATTTATTAAAAAATAGCAAAGAAGGAGACACTATTTTAATGAAAGCAAGTAAAGCAATGCATTTTCAAGAACTTGCTTTACAGTTTGAAGAAAAAATGAAAGATAAGGAGTAATTTTCTTTTTTCTTTTAAAATATTCTTGCATGCTTAAAAAAAACGTGTTAAGATAAGTTCGTAAATCGTGAAGCAAAAGATATGATTGAAAGAATCTTATTTTATAGAGAGTTTAGAATGGTGGAATCTAAATAAATAAATCTTTTGATTACTCCTTTTGTAGAGGTCTAATAAGACTCGGGTAATTCCCGTTATCATAAATAAAGAAAAGTAAAGGATGGTACCGTCTTATAGACTCCTTAGGACCATCTTTTTTTTTCTTTTTGCGGAGGGTTTCTATGAAAGACATGTTAAAAGAAGTGATTCGTTTTCCAGATTTATATGATTCTTTTAATTTTGAAGAACAAAAAAAATTAGAAGATGGCTTTCGATTGTTGAGCACTGAAAATTTAGTGAAAGTGATGCAACAAATTCCTGTTGGTGTAGGAGATCATCTTTATGAATGTGTAGCTTTACTTTATGTAAGAAGAATGGCTACGAATCAATATCAAGAAAAATTATTACTTGATTGTCTTCTTTTGAAAAGAAAAGATGAAGAAATGAAAACGGGAAAGTATAAAGAAAAATTTGGAAAAAGAAAAAATTTAAAAAAAGCAAAAGGAAAAGCTTATGCGAAAATAAGATTGCAAAAAATTAATTTTCATTAGAAGGAAGGAAAAGAAAATGATAAATATTAAAGAAAATGAAGATTTAAACAAATTAAATCATAGCTGTGCGCATCTCATGGCTCAAGCAGTAAAGCATTTATATCCAAATGCAAAGTTTTGGGTAGGACCAGTCATTGAAGAAGGGTTCTATTACGATATTGATTTGGGAGATAAGGTTATCAAAGAAGAAGACTTAGCTTTCATTGAAAAGGAAATGAAAAAAATTGCTAAGGATGGTAAAAAAATTGTCCGTCATGAAATTTCTAAAGATGAAGCTTTAAAAATGTTTCAAGATGATCCTTATAAGATTGATTTGATTTCCAGAATGAATGAGGATGATACTGTTATCAGCTGTTATACACAGGGTGATTTTACAGACCTTTGTCGTGGACCTCATGTCGATACTGTGAAAGAGTTAAAATATTTTAAGCTTTTAAAGGTAAGTGGTGCTTACTGGAAAGGCGATGCGAATAATAAGATGCTTCAAAGAATCTATGGTATTTGCTTTAGAAATGAAGAGGATTTAAATAATTATCTTTCATTTATTGAAGAAGCAAAAAAACGAGATCATAAAAAATTAGGTAAAGAGTTGGGATTATTTATGATGAGCGAATATGGTCCAGGATTTCCTTTCTTTTTGCCTAAAGGTATGATTATTCGTCGCGAGCTAGAAAATTTTTGGTATCAAGAGCATACTAAAGAAGGGTATTTGTTTATTAAAACTCCAATCATGCTTAATAGAGAGCTATGGGAAATATCAGGGCATTGGTTCAATTATCGTGAAAACATGTATACGAGTGAAATAGATGAAAAAACTTTTGCAATTAAACCAATGAATTGTCCAGGAGGTATGCTTGTCTATAAAAATTCTCTTCATTCTTATAAAGAATTACCATTAAGAATTGGTGAATTAGGTCAGGTTCATCGTCATGAAGCCAGTGGAGCTTTAAATGGTCTATTTAGAGTGCGAACATTTACTCAAGATGATGCACATATCTTTATGCGTGAAGATCAAATTGAAGAAGAAGTAATAAGACTTATAAATTTTATTGATCGTATGTATAAAATATTTAATTTAACATATGATATTGAATTATCTACTAGACCTTTAGAAAAATATATTGGCGATATTGAAATTTGGAATAAGTCCGAAGATGCTTTGCAAAAAGCTTGTGAAAAAGCAGGGCATACTTGTAAAATTAATCCTGGTGATGGGGCTTTTTATGGTCCAAAACTTGATTTTCATATTAAAGATTCATTGGGAAGAGTATGGCAGTGTGGAACAATTCAGTTAGATATGAATTTACCAGAACGGTTTGATTTAACTTATGTAGATAAAGATGGTAGTCAAAAAAGACCTGTTATGCTTCATCGCGTTATTTTTGGCTCAATTGAAAGATTTATTGGAATTTTAATCGAACATTATGCTGGTGCTTTTCCTCTTTGGCTTGCACCTGTTCAAGTTAAAGTCATACCTGTTAATATTGATTATCACTTAGATTATGCTGAAGAAGTTTATGAATCTTTAAAAGATGCAGGTTATCGTGTCGAATTAGATGATAGAAATGAAAAATTAGGATATCGTTTAAGAGAAGCTGTGATTGAAAAAATACCAGTTACTGTCATTTTAGGTCAAAAAGAGAAAGATGAAAAAACGATTAGTTACCGTGTTTATCAAAGTGAAGAGACGATCACAGTTTCTAAAGAAGATTTTATCAATTATTTAAAGGAAAGAATTGCTAAGAAAAATTAGTGAGGATAAGATGTTTTTAAAAGAAAATGAAGAATTTTTAAAAGATTATTTAGAACTTTTTATTAGTCGTTTTATTCATAGTAGTCTTACTTTAAATCCTACATTTGGAGATATTGATGATGCTCAAAATATTTTTCGATTATATGATCAAACTTGTGCTTTGAAAAAATTATTTTCTATTCTTTTTTTCGAAAAAAGAGATTTAACGCTTGAAGATATCATAGATACAGCAAATATTGTCAATCGAAATGCTCTTTATATTTCTAATGGATATCGAAAAATAGGAAAAACTTTTGCCAATACGAAAAAGGCAATTACTCCACCGGAAATGATTCCTTTGGAGATGGAAAGATTACTTCAAACTTATGAAACAGAGTGGAAAGAGTTACCTATTTTGGAAAAAGTAACTAAGTTTCATCATCGTTTTTTAGCAATTCATCCATTTGAAGATGGTAATGGGCGAGTAGCTAGGATGATTCTTAGCTTTCAACTATTAAAGGAAGGACTTAATCCTTTTCTTCTTACGAAAGAGCAGTTTCAAAAATATCATGAATCTTTATATTATGATCGAGAAGATGACTTACTTCTTCTTTTTCAAGAACAATATGAAAAAGAAAGACAATATGTTGAGCTTTGGTTGCAAAAAAGAAAAGAAGAAAAAGGTCGCTCTTTATGAATGAAATTCAAAAATTAGAGGCATTAAAAAAATCTTCTTTTCGAAGTCATTTTCATCTTTCCGAAAAAGAAAAACAATATGTGAAAGAAAAAGGGTTAGATGTTATTCAAAGTCATGCCAGTGAATTTATTTTGAAACGTCTTGCCCCTTTAAATCCTTATCATGATGGAAAGCAAACTCCTATGAAAGGTCATCCTGTTTTTATTGCTCAACATGCCACCGCGACTTGTTGTCGTAGTTGCTTGGAAAAATGGTATCATTTTCCCAAAGATAGATCACTTACTAAAAAAGAGCAAGAGTATATTGTTGGAATTATTATGATGTGGATTCAAGAAGAAATGAAATAAATCTTTTTTCTTGAAAAAATAGTTTTTTTTATTTTTCCATGTTATACTGGTGATGGAGAAGTGAGTGTTTGATATGTTTAGTGAACAAGAATTAAAATATTATCGATCTTTAGAAATTTATGAACGATCCCAAAAATTAGTGAAACAATTATTTCAAAATCAATTAGATAAAGGAAACCATAATTACTTGGATCATTTGCAGCATGTGAGTCAAGATTTTTCATCGAATCGAAAAAAATCAATGGCTTTACTTCATGATGTTTTAGAAGATACTCCTTTAACAAAAGATGATTTAAGATTATTAGGATATGATGAAGAATTTATTTTGGTTTTAGATTTGTTAACGAATACATATGAAACTTATGATGAATATATTGAACACTTATTAGATGCAAATAATAAAGATGCTTTTGAAATTAAAATGAAAGATTTACTTCATAATATGGATTTAACTAGGGTCAAAGAGATTTGCCAAAAAGATTTACGAAGAACGGAAAAATATATTCGCGCTTATTTAAGAATAATTGAAAAATTGGAGAGTGATAAAAATGTTAGATAGAAAATTTGTGAGAGAAAATGCTGAATTAGTAAAAGAAAATATTAAAAAGAAATTTCAAGATGAAAAATTAGTTTTAGTAGATGAAGTCATTCAATTAGATGCGAAGGCTCGTGAATTAAAAATAGAAGGAGATACGCTTCGCAGTGATCGGAATAAAATCAGTGGTGAAATTGGTGTTTTTATAAAAGATAAAAATGAAGAAGAAGCTTCAAAAAGAAAAAAACAAGTTGTTGAAATTAATGAAAAACTTTTAACTATTGAGGAAGAAGAAGCAAAATTAAATGAAGAAATTACAAAACGAATGATGGTCATTCCACAAATGATTGATGAGTCTGTGCCAATTGGTAAAGATGATAGTGAAAATGTCGAAATTGAAAAGTTTGGCGAACCTTTTGTTCCAGATTATGAAATTCCTTATCATTCTGATATTTGTGAATCATTTAATGGTTTAGATAAAGAAAGTGCAGGAAGAACAAGTGGGAATGGTTTCTATTATTTGGTAGGAGATATAGCAAGATTACATGAGGCAGTCATTGCCTATGCTCGTGATTTTATGATTAGCAAAGGATTTACTTATTGTATTCCACCATTTATGATTCGAAGTGATGTTGTAACAGGTGTAATGTCATTTACGGAAATGGAAAATATGATGTATAAAATAGAAAATGAAGATTTATATTTAATTGGTACATCAGAACATTCTATGATAGGAAAATTTAAAGGACAACTAATTGATGAAAAAGAACTTCCAATTGCTATGACATCTTATTCACCATGTTTTAGAAAAGAAGTAGGAGCTCATGGCTTAGAGGAACGAGGATTGTATCGTGTTCACCAGTTTGAAAAACAAGAAATGATTGTTCTTTGTAAACCAGAAGATGCCATGGATTGGTATAATAAAATGTGGAGTTATACAGTAGAGTTTTTTAGAAGTATGGATATTTCTGTAAGAACTTTAGAATGTTGTAGTGGTGATTTAGCAGATTTAAAAGTGAAATCTTGTGATGTTGAAGCATGGAGTCCAAGACAACAAAAATATTTTGAAGTTGGCTCTTGTTCTACTTTAGGGGATGCTCAAGCAAGAAGGTTAGGAATTAGAATGAAAACAGAAAATGGAAATCAATTTGTTGCGACTTTAAATAACACAGTGATCGCGAGTCCTAGAGCCCTTATTGCAATCCTAGAACAGCATTATCAAAAGGATGGTTCTGTTAAAATACCAAAGGTTTTACAACCTTATATGGGTGGATTAGAAGTTATTAAACCAAAACAAAAATAACTGAATTTTTGTGAGTATGGAAAAAACATACTTCTTTTTTACTTTAAATTGATGAGTAAAAAAATGTCAGTTTTTAAAATAGAAAAAAAAATAATAATTATACCGTTATGTCTAACTATCATTTAAGAGATAAAAATTTATCTTATAAAGTAAAAGGATTACTTTCATTTATGTTATCATTACTAGAAGATTATGAAATATCCCCTTTTTTAAATTTAAGCAGAAAATACTAACACAGTTAATTTTCATTCCAAAAAACTTCAAAGTTGACTTTGTTGGGAATAACTAATTGATAATTTTCTTAAATAGGAGTGGTAAAAATCTTTAGCAAAGAAATTTTTTCCAATTCAGCCAAAAAAAAGTTAAATTTTAAAAGTTTTTCCAATTCAACAAAAAAACTTTATATTTAAGTGATTTTATTATATAATATGAATGAAGAGGTGAAATGCTATGTTAAAAAGGAGTTATTATTTAAATAAAATTAAGGATTTTTATCATGTAAACTCATTAATAAAAGTTTTATGTGGATTAAGAAGAAGTGGTAAATCTGTAATTTTACAACAAATAATAGAAGAGATAAAAGAAAGTGGAGTTAAAGATAGTCATATTATATATATTAATTTTGAATCACTTGATTATGCCAACATAACAGATGCAATAGAATTAAATAATTATATTAAGAGTTTAGTAAAAGACAAAGATGTTTACTATATATTTTTAGATGAAATTCAAAAAGTAACAGAATTTGAAAAAGCTATTAACTCCTTAAGAATTACCAATCAATTTAGTATTTTTATTACCGGATCAAATAGTAAAATGACTTTTTTAGAATTATCAACGGATTTGTCAGGTAGATATGTAAGTTTTAGAATTAATCCTTTATCATTTAAAGAAGCTGCCGAAATAACAAATACTAAACCAGAAAATTATTTTGATTTATTATTAGATATCTTTGAATGGGGTACTCTGCCTCAAAGGTTTTATTTTGAAAATAATGATTCAAAAGAAAATTACATTAGAGATGTTTATGACTCAATACTGCTTAAAGATGTTGTAGAAAGACTTGGAATATCGGATGTTACTTCATTTAATAAAATACTTCAGTATGTGTTAGACACTGAAACTCGAGAATTTTCGGCAACAAATGTGTTAGATTATTTAGCTAAAAGTGGCAATAAAGTTGCAACAGATACTTTATATAAATATTTAGAAGCACTTTGTTCAACTTTTATTATCAACAGAGTTTATAGGTATGATGTAAATGGTAAAGCTATTTTGAAATCATTAAATAAGTTTTATGCTACTGATTTAGGTATAAAAAGAATAAAAACAAATAGTAAAGAGATTAACTACTCACAAGCTTTTGAAAATTTAATATACAATGAATTAATAAAAAAAGGATATGATGTTTATGTTGGAAAGACTAAAGATGGCGAGATAGATTTTATAGCATCTAAAAATAAAAATGTTAAATATATTCAAGCTTGTTATGATTTATCAAATGAAGAGACTAGGATAAGAGAATTTAGTGCCTTTAATAGTATAAGTGATAATTATCCAAAATATGTAATTTCAACTAATAAAGAAGATTATTCTCAAGACGGAATTAAACATCTTAAC
>CANQFE010000057.1 GCA_947598285.1 uncultured Bacilli bacterium | reverse complement strand
ATCAAAAATAATTCATCTAAACTTTTTAAAGCTTCTTTTAAATGCGAATCAAATCGATATTTAATTAAAATTTCATAATGATAAACGCCACCAACAAAAAACAGATTAGCAGTTGCTGGTCCCAAAAGAATCGTTTGGGAATCTAATTTATTTTTTAAAAATTCTTTGGCTTTTTTACTTTCTTCGGTTGCTAAAGAATAATCTTTACTTTTAATCGTCAAATGAACTAAATAATAGAAAGGTGGATATTTTAAAGTTTTTCGAATATTCATTTCATATTGAAAAAATCGTTCGTAATTTTGTTCTTTCACACATTGTAAAACATAATTTTGCGGATAAAAAGTTTGCAAAATAACTTCACCCGTTGTATCTTTTCTTCCCGCTCTTCCACTTGCTTGACAAAGAAGTGAAAAAGCATTTTCATTACTCCGATAATCTGGAATATTTAAAGATTGATCGGCATTTAAAATACCCACTAAACTAACTCTTGGAAAATCAAGCCCTTTGCTAATCATTTGTGTACCTAGTAAAATATCATATTGATAATTTTGAAAATCTTGAATAATTTTTTCATAAGATCCTTTTTTCACAGTACTATCTCGGTCCATCCGAACGACTCTTGCGGTTGGAAAAACCTCACTTAAATAATCTTCCAATTTTTCTGTTCCCAAGCCATAATAATTTAAACCATCTTCATGGCAATTTGGACAAACCTCTTCGCGATACTTTGTATATCCACAGTAATGACATCGTAATTGATTTTTCGATTTATGGTAAGTAAGAGTAATATCACAATAAGGGCACCGATAAGTAAACCCACAATTAGAACAAGTAATCGTTGTCGAATATCCTCTTCGATTCAGTAAAAGCAAAACTTGCTCTTTTTTATTTAATTTTTCAATAATTTTATATTCTAATTCCCGACTTAAAATCGCATGACGATATTTAGCTTCCACACCCATATCCACAATCTTCACTTCAGGTAAAGCGCTTTGATTTGCCCGTTGCGTTAAAGGAATATACTGATAAACTTTTTTAAGAGCTCTAGCCATAGATTCCAAAGATGGTGTAGCACTTCCAAGAATCAAAGGACAATGATGATATTCAATTCTTTTCTTAGCAACATCTAATGCATGATAACGAGGTGTATTCTCTTGTTTGTAACTTTGGGAATGCTCTTCATCCATAATAATCACCCCAATATCTTTTAAAGGTGCGAAAATAGCACTCCTTGCCCCAATCACAATATCAACTTCTCCTCTTAATATTTTACGCCATTCATCATAACGTTCCCCATCATTTAAACCTGAATGCAAAACAGCAATTCTTAGAAAACGTTTGCTAAATCTTTCTAATAATTGAGGAGTTAAACTAATTTCTGGGACCAAAACCAAAGCCGTTTTCCCCATTTGAATCACTTTTTCAATAATTTCTAAATAAACTTCTGTTTTCCCCGAACCCGTAACTCCATGAAGTAAAAAAACTTGACTCTCATCAAAAGATGCAAGAACCGTATCATATGCTTTTTGTTGTTCTTCATTTAATTTTAATTTTTCAATCAGTGCTTGTTCTTTTCTTTGATAACGATAAACTTCTTCTTCCTCTTCCTTTAAAATTCCCTTTTTCACTAAAGTTTTTAAACCGGAAAGACTAATCGCCTGAGCTTCCTTTTTGGTAATTTTAATTTTTTCTTGAAAAAGTTCCACCAATTTTTTTTGAGATTCATTTTGACATTCTCTAAAAGCATCATGAATATCTAAAGTAAGACGATATGTTTGAATCATTTTTTTCTTTAATTTGACTTTATGATTTGCTTTAAGAGCTTTCGGTAACATAGCTGCATAACAAGAAGTTAAACTACTTAAAGTATCCTCTTTTAAAAATTGTCCTAATTCCATTAACTCCGGAGTAAGAATAGGCTCACTATCAATCAATTCAATCAATTCTTTTGTTTCAATCTCTGGTTTTTTGCAAAATCGAAGCACATATCCTTCTAAAGTTTGCCGTCCAAAAGGAACCAAAACTCGTTTTCCTAACAAAGATTCTTGCTCTAAAAAAGAAGGAACTTGATAAATAAAAGTTTTATCAACATGTTTACTTTTAATTTCAACTAATACTTCGACATACATAACAAACACTCCTTCTATTTTATTTTTTTAGGCACTCCATTTTTTACTAAAAAAACATGCTTAGCAATATCCATTAAAGGTTGATCATTATAAGAATCTGTATATAATTCTGAAATTTTTTCTTGACCATATTTTCTCTTGAAATTTTTGACTTTATTTTCTCGAAAATTAAAATATTTGATACAGCCATTTTCTAAATCAAGTTCTGTTGTTAGTATTTTGTTTGTTGGTAAAATATCTGAAATTCCTTTCATTAAAAAATCAGGACTGGTCGTTAAAATAACATCATCTTTATGAATTTTTTTTAACATATGAGGATAAATATTTTCCAAATGAAGAAGCCAAAATTCATCAACTAAATCTTGAATCATTTCTTTATTTTTTAAAAATATTTGGGTATATTCTTGAATTTTATTTTGAAAAGTATTAACATCCATTTTACAAAAATGATACTTTAAAAGTAATTGAACAATTCCTGGTAAGTAACGAAGTAAAGATTTCTTTTTTTTCATAACAAAAACAGCAAAATCAAATGTGCTTTCTCCTTTATAAATTGTATTATCAAAATCAAAAACTCTCACCGACCTCGCCCCCTTTCTTCTTGGTATTCTTGTTCCATCTGTTTTTGATAAAGTAATTCCATCAGATTGGCCTGTTTTATCATAGCTTCTTTTAATTCTTTATCTAAAAATTTAACTTTTTTCACCAAAGAATGATATTCTTCGATACGAACATTTTGTTTATATTTTTCTTTTAAAATTTGTTTCATCTTAGTAATCTCATTAAAAGCCAATTCTATCTTTCCACTGCTTTCCGTTCCTTCTTCGGATAAATTCATAATCATCTTTAAAAGTTTTCGAAAAGCAACATGAAACTGACCCAATAACACTTTTTCTTTTAGGTCTTTATGAACAATCATAATTTGACTTACTTCCACCAAATCTTTTCTCGTTTTTAATTTGGGTTTCATTAAATATCCCTGAAACTCTTTTGGTTTTTTAAAAATTTTTTGCTTCATTGCTTTTCTTTCTACTTGATAAGATATCATAAAATCCTCCCCTACTTAAAGTAAATCTTTTCTTCTTTTCTCAGTATTTATCTTAGCTTGTTCTCTTCGCCACTTTTGAATCTTTTGATGGTCTCCTGAAAGCAAAATAGGAGGAACTTTTTTACCTCGAAAATCTTGAGGTTTCGTATAAGCAGGATAATCTAAAAGATTATCATTCATAAAAGAATCTTCCATATAAGAGGACTCTTTTATAACCCCTGGAACTAACCGAGCAATAGAATCAATCATAACCATTGCTGGTAACTCTCCACCCGTTAACACATAGTCTCCAATACTATATTCTAAATCAACAAAATCACGAATTCGTTCATCAAAACCTTCATAATGACCACAGACAAAAATAAGATGTTTTTCTTGGGCTAATTGGAGAGCATGTTCTTCTTTATATGGAGTTCCTTGAGGACATAATAAAATCACTTTGCTATCTTTTGTTTTTACTTTTTCAATTGCCGTGACTAATGGTTCACAACGTAAAACCATTCCTCCACCTCCACCATAAGGAGTATCATCCACTTGATGATGAGGTAAAGAAGAAAACTCCCGAAAATTAATAAGATTAATTTGCAATAATTTTTTTTGAATCGCCCGTTCTATAATTGATTCTGCTAAAAAACCTTGAAACATATTTGGAAATAACGTTAAAACATCAATTTTCATTCATTTACTCCTTGCTTTAAAAAGAATCTAAAACACCTCTAACTCCTTTGACAAAAAGAATGCGTTTTTCGCGATCAACCTGTAAAATAAAATGATTCTGATAAGGAAGATAAAAGCGTTTAGAACCTTCAGAAATCTCTAACAATATCCCACTTTTATTATACAAAATATCATTCACTTTTCCAAGCAAAACTGTACCTTCATAAACTGAAAAATGAAAAAGCATTTCTACTACAACTTCTCCTTCTTTTAATGAAAGGTCTTTTTCATCAATAAAAATTTGTTGGTTTCGAAACTCTTCCACTAAATTAATATCTTGACGTCCATCAATTGTAATCAAATAATGATTTTGATGAACTCTTACTCCCGATAAAATATGTTTTTGATTTTGAAAATAAAGAGGAAAAGACTCCTTTAAAACTTTCTCTTTCAAAGAAAAATTTGTATACAGTTTTAACTCACCTTTTAAACCATGAGTCATTGTTGTATAGCCAAAATAAATCATAGGCGCCTCTTACTCATTTCATAAAGTAAAATAGATGCACATACTGCCGCATTTAATGATTCTGCATTCTTACTCATAGGAAGATAACAAAACTTAGTACAAAGCTCTAAGCTTTCTTTAGATAGTCCTTTTCCTTCACTACCAATGACAAAAGCATAAGGTTCACTAATATTTTCTGGTTCAAAAGCTTCACCATGCAACATATCTAAGCCAATAATTTCATAGCCTTCCTCTTTTAACTTACCAATCATTGAAACCAAATCTCCTCGTACAATATTAAGTTCAAAAAACATACCTTCAGTACTTCGAATGACTTTAGGGTTATATAAATCAACACAAGAAGAAGAAAGAAAAATATTGGCAAAATCAAAAGCAACCGCGCTTCTTAAAATCGTTCCTAAATTACCTGGATCTTGAATTCCATCCAAAATAAGCATATTTCCTTCCATATTTTTAGATTCTAATTTTTGACAAACCGCCATCTGTTGAGGAAAAGTTTGTTGCTCACTTAATTTTTTCATAATTTCTTTCGTGACCAAATAAGAAGGAACTGGATAGTTTTTCTCTTCTAAAGACAAAACCTCCAAAACAATCCCATGCTTTTGAGCTTCTTCAATTAAATGATCGCCTTCAATTAAAAATTTGCTTTCCAGATCTCGATATTTCTTTTCTTTAAGACGACTCCACTCTTTTACTTTTTGATTTTCTAATGACTCTATTTTTTTCAATCTCGTAACCTCTTTCTTGCTTCTTTATATTTTGGATAATATTCTTCGACATGCATCCAAAAACGTGCGCTATGATTAGGCTCATAAAAATGACATAACTCATGAATAATCACATAATCTAATAAATCTAAATCTTTTTTTAATAACTCACTATTTAAAGTAATGACTCGTGATGTAAGATGATTTACACCCCATCTTGTTTTCATATTCCTAATTTGTAAAGAAAACTCAGGAATGTTTTGAAAAAAAGGAACAATTCGTTTCACTTCCGAAGAAAAAAGCCGAACACATTCTTTTTGATAAAATTTTTCTAACGTTTTTTCATCTTTCGCAATAACATTATCATCAATAAAATGAACTTCTTTACTTTCGCCATCAAAAATTCTTGTATAACTTTTCCCTAAATACTGAAAAAAAATATCTTTTGTTTCTTCTTTTTCCTTTTGCTTTTGCATTCGTTCTAAAGAAACTCTATTTTTTTCTAAAATTCGTAAAATTTCTTTTTCAGAAACAAAACGATGACAACTAACCGATAAAGTATGACTATCAATAAAACGCATATAAATATTCTTATTTGGTTTGCGAATTATTTGAACATCAATTTCTTGATTATTTAACTCTATTTTCATGTTCGCTCACCTAAATTAATTCTAGCATTTTTAGAAAAAAAGCACAAGAAAAGATAAGATTTTCTAAATTATCTTAAAATAATTGTTTTTTTAAACTCATCAAACTCTTCTTGACTATTAAAATTTTTAGTTCCCATCATTGGTTCATAGATTTGAATTCCTAAAGTTTCACTTGTCATTGGTTCATAAAAATGTAATTGATTAATTGCATAATAAGAGTTTAAATTTCGATTCACTTGAGCAATTATCATTTCATTTTTAGCAATGGAATCTCGAACTTGTTCTTTTTTAACAAATCCTTTTCGCATTTGTTCAAAAAAAGTATTATTCTCATCTTCTGATAAATATTTATAATATTGATTATAAATTAAACCATCAAGATATCGTAAATATTCCTTCGGTGCATGTAAAAATTTTTTTTGTAATTTACTTTGCTTATAAGAAAAAGAATCTACATAAATTGTTTTTTGAGAAATATTGGCCCTAATATTAGCTGGTAATTTCTTAAGAAACATATAATAATAAGCAAAAATTTCATATCCATCCATATTATTTGGAATTTTAAGTTTTTGGAAAAAATCAATTGCTTTACTAAAAAAGTATTCTTGATCTTTTGAATTTTCAATAATTGCATTAGGATATTGAAAAAGTTCATTTTCTTGAATAATTTTTTCAGCAGAATAACCTTTTTTAGAAATATATCCTAAAGACATATCAATATCACGATTAAATTTATAATATTCTTGAACTTTTTTAGCGATATCACGGTGATATTTATCACAGAAAACATCATATAGTTTTAAATGAGAGTATTTTTCTGGTAAAACAACAAAACCAACCGTCGGACTCACTGATTTAGCATTACTTAAATCAATGGAAGAATTAATATAATCTGTCGCATCCACAATAATGATGTAATCATCATCTAATTGAATCTCACCCCAAACATGATCCTGTCCAGGAATATTTCTTTGTTTCACATCAATTCCAAACTGTTTTAAAATATAAGTATAAAGTTGAAGCCATTGAGTACACACAACAGATGAAAATATTTTTTCTTTTAAAACATCTACCTTTGCATTACAAATTTTACTTTTAATCATTGGATCCACTTGTTTTACATAAGAAATATCATAATATAAAACTTTAGCAAGTTCAAGATAAGCATATCTTGCTATTAATAAAGGTTCAATTAAATGCTTTTCTTTAATCAAACTAATAATATAATCTGTTACTCGAACCGAAACTAAATTTAAGATATTTTCAATTTGATAATTATGATAATTAACAGCATTAATTCGTTTTATAATAAGATCTAATTTTTGAATAGCCGCGTTCACCATGGTAGAATTATTTTCTTTTTTTAATTGAGTTAAAAGTTGAAAATATTCTTGTGCTTTCAAAGAATTTTCTTCTAAGAAAATATGTTCTTCAAAGTCATGATCACACTTTTGAATAAATAATAATACCTTATTCATAAATTCTTCTGCCATAAAAATCCCCCTTAAGATGGTATTATTATAACAGAAATTTATTTTTTGTCAAAAAGACCTCTTAATTTTCCTTAATTGGAGTTAAAGTAATGCGAAAAGTAACTGAAGGATTTTCCTTTCCATCTAACTTTCCAAAACTAAAAATCCCAGCATCACTTCCATCTCTTCTGTTTCCTCCACGGATAAAATAAGGATTATCAATACTTAATATCTCGCCTCTATCTTGATACCAGCTTCCAATTGAAATAGTTACTGTATTAATCATGTCCATAGAATCATATGTAATCATTTGAAATGGTCCCATTTCCCCAGTAGCATCTCCTAGTATTCTCATCAAATAATTATTATATGTTAAATTATAATGATCTAGGTATTTTGAGCTTTCTATTAAGGTTGTTGCCATGACATATTCCCACGCTCCTCCGCTCATATCATAAACTCCCCTATAATTTCCTGTAGTACTAGAAAAAACACTAGAGGGATTAAAATAATTCACTCCATTTTCACTATCTTCATTTTTTAAAGTATTCAAATCTGCTTTATTGCATTCATCTTTTCCAGAAACTCCACAAGTTGGTTCTTCTTTGGCTGAATGCCCGGTACATCGAAGGGAAACATTTTCGATTGTGTTACTAGCATTATTTACTCTGATATTTTGTAAAATTCCATATCTTGATTGAGATAAATAAGCAACGGCTCCCCATTCTGTATTCTTCATCATATGGCTATCTAATTCTTTTTGATAATTAGAACTATTATATCGTGCATTTTCTATATTTATAGAATTCCATGAATATTCGTTTGGCTTAATAATTACTTTAGATGAATCTTGTATGTTATGGTCATCTGTTGGTAATGATTGAAAACTTGTTTCAAACTTCCCTATCCAAAAACCTGTTGATCCTTCAAATGCGGTAAAAGCTGGATGAGTCATATAATCTCCTATATGACAATTTCCCGTACTTCCACTTGTTGCTACAGTTTCGCATTCTTTATAATCATCTTTGGTATTATAATCTCCAAATTTAATTTTGATCTCTTGTACTTTATTTTCTATTCTACTAAAGTCTCTTCCAATATCAATTGCTGTATTATATTCTCCTAAATTAAATAATTGGTAACGATACTTTGGGATCCATACAAAATAACTTTCGATCACATCTTCTGGTATTACTTCTTTTGCTTCATAATTTTCACTTTTTTTATCTGTAAAATCAACATATTTTAATAAGCCTTTTCCATTTGTTATTTTGATATCTTCTGTCATTTTTGTTATTTCTTCTTCGGTAATCGCTCGATCAAATATGGCTGCTTGTTTGACATCGATGTTAGAAAACCTTGAATGGCTACCACTAGCATTTGGATTGGCTCCAATAAAGATTGGAACTTGAGATATTTTAATATGACCTGTTTGTAATTTTTCTGATACTTTCTGACCATTGATATATAATCTTAATATATTATTATCATATGTAAATATAATCGTGTAATCATTCTTTAATTGAACATCAGTATAATATTCCACAGATGCATAATTGTTTCCAATATATACATTACAAGTTATACCAAATGAAGCTAAGGTACATCCTCCACCTGCATCATCCCAATTGCCAAAAAAATCTTGGTCCTCTGTACTACTTAAATTGTTAAATTGTAATTTTATCACTCTAGTAATTCCATTTTGAAAATCATAGTTTTCTAATCCTAAATTAATATAATCATCTTGTCCATCTAAGGAAACATATACGTCTTGTTTTGCTCCTCCATGAATATTCCCATAGGCACTTAAACTTTCATAACTATTTTGTAAAATGATACTATTTGCCCATTCTTTGTTGGAATAACTATACCATGCTTCTTTTAAATCTGCTTTTCTTACTGTTCCATTATTATCTATTGTCACTGGTGTTAAGTCTCCCTTTATCACTGGATCCATTCCATTTAATATCCCTTCATGATATTCTTTTGTAAAATGGATTTCACAGGATAATCTTGTATTAATACTTTCTGGTATTCTTTCTATTACTGGACTCCATGTTTCACTATCCCATTCGATTCTTGT
>CANQFE010000056.1 GCA_947598285.1 uncultured Bacilli bacterium | reverse complement strand
GAGTTTGTAAAAGAAAAGGATCAGAAGGGTCAGCAAAGATAGCTTTAAAGACTTTATCATCTTTGGAAGTAAAAGTATGCATAAATTTCCTCCTTCCAAGAGTATTAAAACAGAAAGGAAGGAGGAAAACAAAAGACCAATTTTAAGATTTTAAAAGAAAAAAGAAGCAAATTCTTAAAAATCTGCTAGACCAATTTTCAAAATCTGCATTTTTTTTGTTACCAATTTTTAAAATTAGTTATTTTAAAACTTTTTTTGTCGAAAAAAGTATCCACTATTTTGTTTTTCTTTCTTGAATACGATAAGTGATACGAAGTAATCCTTTCCAAGGGACAAATCTTGAAAAAAACAAAGCTAATTTCATTTTTATTGTTGGAACTATAATAAGTTTTTTTTGAAACATTTTTTGAATCGCATACTTGGCCACATATTCACTGCTTGCTCCTGAAACTGCAAAATGCCCTTTTGCTACTTGATTAAATTCTGTATTTACTGGTCCCGGACATAAAGCACTAATCACGATTGAGCTTTTTTTCCTTCTTAATTCTTCATAGATTGCCATGGTTAATTTTAAAATATAATTCTTTGTTGCATAGTAAGTAGAAAGTCTTGGCCCTGCTAAAAAACCAGCACTGCTACAAACATTTAAGATATAACCTCCACCATCTTTTTCCAATTTTTGTAAAAATAATTTTGTAAGAATATGATAACTAATAACATTGACATTGATCATTTCAAGCTCACGATCTAAATCGGTTTGCAAAAATTCCCCAAACAAACCAAAACCAGCATTATTAATCACAATATCAATTTTTTGATCTTTTAATTTATCAAATAAAGAAAATACTTCCTTTTGCTGTGATAAATCAAAGCAAAGTATTTCTACATTTACATGAAGTTCCTCTTTTAATTTTTCTAATCGTTCTTTTCTTCTAGCAACCAAAATTAAATCAATTTTTTGCTCAGCTAAAACTCGAGCCATATCTCTTCCAATTCCTGAACTTGCTCCTGTGACAAGCGCTCTCATACCATCACCATCCTAAATCTAGTATAACAAAAAAGACTTGTTTTTACACGTCTTTTAAGCATTTCTTTCTAATACTTCCATAATTTTTGGTAACATTTGTTTTTTCCGAGAAACGACATTCGGAATAAAATATCCTTCTTGAATTTCTTCTAAATCAAAACTATCTTCAATAATGTGTTTGGAAGACTCGTTATAAAGGACGTAAGAACCATTTTGAACGACATCAGTGATAAAAAGAACTACTGTTTCATATGTCCCCTTAGCAATTTCATTTAACTTTTCAACATATTGTGTAATATGGTCTTTCATGCTTTCAAAATCCATTGTAACAATTTGACTAATTCCTAAGCTACTCGTACCAACTTTATATGATTTAAAATCTTGATAAATAATATCTTCGACTTCCATTCCTTCAACAGAACTTCCTGCTTTTAACATTTGATAACCAAAAGCTTGATCATCTTCTCCACAAATTTGGGAAAGAGCTTTAACAGCTTTTTGATCAAAATCAGTTGTAGTTGGACTTTTCAGTAAAAGAGTATCTGACAAAATAGAAGCCATCATAATACCAGCTATTTCTTTTGGAATTTTCACATGAGCTTCTTCATATAAATGATACAAAATAGTACTTGTACAACCAACTGGCATTGACCGGAAATTAATTGGAACATTTGTCCCGATTTTTCCTAAATTATGATGATCAATAATTTCAACGATTCTGGCTTCATCAATACCTGGAACACTTTGTTCTAAATTATTATGATCTACCAATATTACATTTTTTTTCTCATAATGAGAGGCATCTGTAATACGAATTAAACCTAAACATTCATTTCTCTTATTTAAGAGTGGATAATTAGTATGTCCTATTCTTGATGATTCTTCTAAAAAATCAGATAAATAATCAAGTTCATGAAAAACAGAAGGATTTAAATTAAGAAGTAAAGATTTCACATAATTACTTAAAGTAATCTGATTACAAGTATTATAAGTATCAAATTGACTTGTAATAACACTTACTTTATTTTTTTGAGCTAATTTTAATAATTCCGGATCTAAATCAAAATCATGAGTTATCACTAATAAAGAAATACCTGCATGAATCGCATGTTCAATGACTTTATAACGATCTCCAACAATTAAAATATCTCCCTTTTGAAGACTAGACTCTGTCATAAAAGTTTGACTTTGATAACTTCCTGCAACAAGCCTTCCTTCAAATTCTTCTTGAAATCTTAAAATTTCTCTTCCTTTTAATGAATGAAGTAAATGATCATAATTTGTATATAAATGATCCTTTGCCTCTTCAATAAATACCATGGCAATTTCCTTTAAAGTAATTAAACTTTTTAAATGTCTTTTTTGATCTACTATCGGAATGGCTGTACAAGATTGTTCTTGCATATAATCAATTACTTCTTTTAAAGAAGCATATTCACTTAACATCACACCTTTATGATAATTAACATTACGAAGTTGTACTTTGACATTATTTAAATATTCTGGTTCTTTCACGCCAAAATAATTTAAAACAAATTGAGTTTCTTTATTAATATGACCAAGAACCCTTGGAACAGTTACATCGCCCATTTGGTTTTTCAAATAAGACAAACTAATAGAGGAACATACACTATCAGTATCAGGATTTCGATGACCAAAAACATAAGTCGACTTCATACCACACTTCCCTTCTTGTTTATTATATCATCTATTCACTTTTCATTTCAAATAATATATCACGAATCTCCATTGCACGTTCAAAATCTAAATTCTTAGCTGCTTCATTCATTTCTTTTTCTAATGTAAATAAAAGACTTTCCTTTTCCTTTTTCGAAATTTTCTTTTTCTCTGTTTTTTCTTTTACTTCATTAGAAATTACTTCTTTAATCTCTTTTTGAATTGTTTTTGGAGTAATATGATGTTCCAGATTATATTCTTCTTGAATTTTTCTTCTTCGATTTGTTTCCAAAATTGCTTCTTCCATAGCTTCAGAGTTTTGATCGGCATACATAATGACGTGTCCATTGGCATTTCTAGCACATCTTCCAATCGTTTGAATTAAACTCCTGGTACTACGTAAAAAGCCTTGCTTATCTGCATCTAAAATACAAATTAGACTAACTTCTGGAATGTCAATTCCTTCTCGTAAAAGATTAATCCCGACCACAACATCATAAACTCCTGAACGTAAATCATGAATAATTTTAAGCCTTTCTAAAGTTTTAATTTCGTTATGTAAATAAGCTACTTTAATATTCATTTCTTTTAAATAATTCGTTAGCTCTTCACTCATACGAATCGTAAGTGTTGTCACTAAAACTCGTTCATTTTTGGCTTTTCTTTCACGAATTTGCTCAATAATATCATCAATTTGTCCTTCACTTGGTTTGACTTCAATTGTTGGATCTAATAGTCCTGTTGGCCGAATAATTTGTTCAACATATGCTCCTGAAGTTTTCGAAAGTTCATAATCTCCCGGAGTTGCTGACACATAAATTGCTTGATGAATTTTGCTTTCAAATTCAGAAAATGTAAGAGGTCGATTATCTAAAGCACTAGGTAGGCGAAATCCATAATCCACTAACGTTGTTTTTCGCATGCGATCACCATTATACATTCCTCTTACTTGTGGAAGAGTAACATGGGATTCATCAACAACAAATAAAAAATCTTCTGGAAAAAAGTCAATTAAACAAGTTGGTGTTTCTCCGGCGCCTCTTAATGCTAAATGACGAGAATAATTTTCGATACCACTGCAAAAACCAGTTTCCTTTAACATTTCAATATCATAATTTGTTCGTTCTCTAAGGCGTTCTTCTTCTAAAAGTTTGCCAGAATTTTTTAACTCTTCTAAACGATTTTTTAATTCTTCTTCAATTCTTTTGATAGCTTCTTTCATCTTTTCGTCACTTGTTACAAAATGACTAGCTGGAGAAATAGTAATACTTTTCATTGATTTAGAAACAACACCTGTCACCGGATCAAATCTTCGAATACTTTCAATCTCATCACCAAAAAATTCAATTCGAATTCCTTCAGCATGTTCATTTACAGGAACTACATCAACAATATCGCCCCGAACTCGAAAAGTACCGCGATGAAAATCAATGTCATTTCGTTCATAAGCCATATCAACAAGTCTGGTAATAATATCATTACGACGTATTTCATCACCAATTGTTAAAATCAGCATATTTTTTTGATATTCTTCTTTTTCCCCAATTCCATAAATACAAGAAACACTCGCGACAACAATAGTATCCGAATAATTAATTAATGCTGATGTTGCCGCATGTCTTAATTCATCAATTTCATCATTAATAGAAGAATCTTTTTCAATATAAGTATCACTTGATGGAACATAGGCTTCTGGTTGATAATAGTCGTAATAAGAAACAAAATACTCTACATGATTATTAGGAAATAACTCTTTTAATTCAGAATAAAGTTGTCCAGCCAAAGTTTTATTATGAGCTAAAACTAAAGTTGGTTTATTCACACTAGCAATCACATTTGCAATCGTAAAAGTTTTTCCTGTTCCCGTCGCGCCTAATAAAACTTGATGTTTTTTTCCTTCCTTAATCCCTTTTACTAATTCTTCAATTGCTTTGGGTTGATCACCACTTGGTTGAAATGGACTTTTTAACTCAAACATATCGGTGCTCCTTTCATTAATTAGCATTATTTTAACACTATATTATCGCCAAAACAAGAAAACCACAATATACTTCCTTGCAATTATTTTTTCTTATTTTGGAAATTTTATGTTAAAAATCTTTTTACAATAACATTCATATTCACATTATTATTTATTAAATTATTTAAGACTTATAATTTTTATATATTACTTCTACAAAATTTATTGTTATTTTATATTTGCTTAACAAATTTAGTAATAATTATGTTAGAATATTATCAAAGATTGATATTTTTAAAAAAAGTTTATTTATCAGTGAAAAAGATATATTCAATTTGAAATATCACAATATATTAATCAATATTAAAGGAGGTGTACTTCTACGGAGTCTAAAAATATAAAATTACTTCCACATAATGAAGAAGCATTCATTAAATTAAAAAAAAGTTTAGAAAATAATCAACTAGTTGCAATTAATCATGCAACAGGAACTGGCAAATCATTTATTATACTTAAGTATTTATATGAAAATAAAAATAAAAGAATTTTATTCTTATCTCCTAGTTATCCTATAAATGAGCAATTATTACAAGAACATACAAAAGAATTAGGTATTGATATTAAAGATTTTAGTAAGCTTGATGCTTTGATATATAGAAATTTATTAAAAATGAATATGGAAAAATTGTCAAATAATTATGATATTATTGTTTTAGATGAATATCACCGTTGTGGAGCTAAAAAATGGGGAATTAAATTAAATGAATTACTGAAATATATTAAAGAAAAACATTCTAAAACAAAAGTTATTGGTACAACTGCAACAGAAATAAGATATTTAGATAACCAAAAAAATATGAACAATATTTTATTTGATGGAGTTTGTGCATCTACTTTAACACTTGCAGATGCAATAAAAGAGATTTTACCCGTACCTATATATATAAATTCATTAATCGAATTAAGTTTGTTATTCCCAACTAACTGTTAAAGTTTTACACGAACATACTAGCGTTTATTCATTAATTAACATTAATTTATCACTATTTCATAAAAGTCTTTTTAAGTAATTTTTTTCTGTATAATAAAAAAAGAAAGAAGTCGTGTATATGAAAAAAAGAAAAAATGCAAAATCTTTTTTTACTTACTTAAAGAAAACCTATCTATTTGCAAAAAAGAATAAAAAAGATTTAATTTTCTTATTATTAGGTAGTATTTTCTATTGTGTTGTAAGTATCTTAATTCCCTTACTAACTGCTAGAAGAATTGTTGCTTTAACAAGTTCTTTATGGCAACGATTAATTCTAATTACTTTTATTATTTTTTTGATAGAAGTAATTTCAAATTTTATTCTTTTAATGAATAATTATTTTATGAATCGTTTCTACTTTGCTATAAAAAAAAATATACAATCTGAACTAACAAAAGAAACTTTAAAAATAGATATGCAGACCTTAAATAATAATTCCAGCGGTTTATTTATTGAAAGAATTAATGCAGATACGAGTAATTTAGCAGATGTATTTAATAAAATTGTTGATTATGGAACTTATATTTTATCAAATATTGGAATTTTAATTAGTATGTTTTTTCTGAATAAATTAATTTTTGTCATCTATAGTTTGTTTTTAATTATTCTTTATTTTAGTCAAAAATACGCAGCAGAAAAAATTCAAGAAAAAGATAAAATTGTCAAAAATATCAAGGAAAAAACCTCTGGTTTTATTAGTGAACTCGTGCGAGGGGCTAAAGATATTAAGATATTAAATGCAGAAGATAGTTTTATAAATAGTGCCAATGATAGAATTGATACTCTTAATCAAGCTCTTTATATCAGTAATTGCACTCGTACACATTTTCGCTTGATTAATGGTAATATTCGTGATTTATTAGATTTTGTAATAATGATTATAGGTATTATTTTCATTATGAATGGGAAATTGGAAATAGCAATGATGTTAATTATTTTAGAATATCGAGGACGCATTATGAGTATTTCTTCTAATTTTGAAAATCTATTTGATTTTATAAAAACCTTTAATCTTTCTGCAGAAAAAATATTTGATATTATAGAAGGAGATAAATTTTCTAAAGAAGTATTTGGAATGAAAAAACTTAAAAAAGCTGAAGGAAATATTGAGTTTAAAAATGTAACTTTCCAATATAATAATGATCTAGAAGTATTGCGACACATTAGTTTTAAAATTAAACCAAATGAAACCGTTTCTTTTGTTGGAAAAAGTGGCAGTGGAAAATCCACAATTTTTAATTTAATTGCTGGTCTTTATTATCCACAAGATGGAACGATTTTCATTGATGGTATTCCTATAACAGAATTAGACAAAGATTCTATTCGTGGAAATTTATCTATTATTAGCCAAAATCCTTATATTTTTAATATGAGTATTCGTGATAACTTAAAAATTATTAAAAAGGATGTGACAGAAAAAGAAATTATTGAGGCTTGTAAGATGGCTTGTTTACATGATTTTATTATGACTCTCAAAGATGGATATAATACGATTGTTGGAGAAGGCGGGATAACTTTATCTGGTGGTCAAAGGCAAAGACTAGCCATCGCTCGTGCTCTAATTTTAAAAACAGAAATTATTTTATTTGATGAAGCAACTAGTGCACTAGATAATGAAACGCAAGCTGAAATTCAAAAATCTATCCAAAATATGCAAGGAGAATATACAATTTTAATCATTGCACATCGTTTATCCACCGTTATTAATAGTGATCGTATTTTGTTAATTGATAATGGAAAAGTAATCGCTGAGGGTACACATCAAGAATTACTTTCTAAAAATAAAGATTATCAAACTTTATATGAATTAGAATTAAAAGAAAAAAAACGCTAAAAATTTATAGATCACTTGGCTTTTCATTCTTTTTTATATATTAAATGATTTCATAAATTTCAAAACCATATTCTATCACTATTTCATAAACAAAACAAGGAAACAACTACATGTTTCCTGTTACTACTTTTATTTTTTAAAAAATCATTTATACTCTACGACTTTCTTCTTTTATTTGTTCATAAGAACAATAATAAGGTTTCTGATCTGGTCCAGTGCATCCATAAGAATGAACAAGGTATCCCATTCTTAAATATTTCATAGACTCTTCATTTGTTTTTGAACTTACCATTTTCCCTGTAATTGGACTTACAAACCGAATTTCAAAGATTGATGCATCCATTGGAGCATAAAAATCATCATAAGTCATTCGAACAATCTCACCAATATATGGAATATGAGCTTCTTCTAAAGTTGGTGAGGAAACTCGACTAACTAATGTATCAAGAACTTTTCTTTGATTTACTTTTTTTAGGGAGTCTCTTTCAGAAGAAGAAACAGGAATATATGATAATTCTTTATTCTTGGTTTCTTCTACTTTTACACCATTTTGATAATGACTTTCTGCTTTAGGAAGATTAGCTTGAAAAGAAAAATTCTCTTTTTGTTCTTCTTTTTTTATTAATCCTAAACCTTCTTGATATTTTTCAAGAGCATCAAGAAAGAATTGACGATTTTCAGTTTCTTTTTGTTCTAAAGCATCACAACATTGAAACATTTGAGAGATTAACATCAATTGAGTTAGTTCTTTCATTCCTTGGCTTTTTTGAGCAAAAGAAGTTTTATCTTGTTCTTGGTTTAAATATTCTTTTATTAACTCATTACGTTCCTTTGAAAGAGTTGAAAGTAAACTTTTTTTATTTTCTAAAGAAGTAGACTCCACCATAATTTCTAAGGCACTCACTTTTAAAAGTTCAATAGCATTTGTAGTTGGATGATTTAATATTTCAGCCATTTTTTGAAATACTGGATGAGATAAATCTAACTTTTGCAAATAAGAATTGCGGGCTTTAAATTCTTTATAATGATCAAGCCAACATTTCATCATTTCACTTTCTTGCTTTTCTTCTTTTGGTTCTTCTATTTCTTTTTTTCTTGTTTCTTTTCCATAAAATTCATTGACATATTTTTCATATTCTTCATTGCTTTCTAAATCAGACTTTGGATGCGGAAAAGTATCTGTTTTTTCTAATTCATCTGAAACTTTAAAAACTTCTTGATACATGAGATTTAAACGATCTTTTACTTTCGTTAAAGTATCAATTCGTTCTTTTAGAAAAGAAAAATCTTGTAAGTCATTCGTAATATTTTTTTCAAATTCTCGTTTATATTCTTCATACAAAGAAACCAATTTTAAAAAAGAGGCAACTTTTGATTCTTCATTTGGAGAAACAAAAGCAAAGTGTTCTTTCACTTGATTCATTTTTTGATAAAACGAAAAACGTTCTTTCATCCATTCTTGAATTTCTTTTAAAACAGGTTCTTTCTCTTCTTTTGAACTAATTTCACTAATATTTTTTTCCACTTTTTTTAATTCTTTTTCAATATAAGATAATCCTTTTAAAAATAAATTTTTATCCTCTTCCTCGAAAGTAGTAAGACCTTTACAAAAATCTTGAAAAGCTTCATCTAAATAATGTAATCTTTCTAAATATTTACTCATCCTTATCACCCGCATGCCATTCTATTTTCATTGTACCAAATTTCTAACGAAAAGTCTTTAACTTTGTCAAAAAATTATTGCAAAATAAAAAGTGTTGGATTATTA
>CANQFE010000055.1 GCA_947598285.1 uncultured Bacilli bacterium | reverse complement strand
CGTTAGTCTAGTGGCCTATGACGTCTGCCTGTCACGCAGAAGATCACGGGTTCGACTCCCGTACGAACCGCCATGGCGCTATAGCTCAGTTGGTAGAGCAGAGGACTGAAAATCCTTGTGTCACTGGTTCAATTCCCGTTAGCGCCACCATTGAGGAATCTGTTCGAACTTTTTCGGACTTCTATATAGAGAACTTGCAAAAAGTTCTTTTTTATGTTATATTGAATATGTCAAGGATGACTTGCATAAAATAAAAAAAGGATACATTTGATTGCTAGAATCAGATGTTATCCCTTATTGGGTTGCATCTGAAATCAACGATTGTTGAAATCAGATGTTTTTATTATCTAAATAGTAAGGTGATTACTACAAAGAATAATAGTAGGATTATAATAAATTGAGAAATTTCTCTTTTTGTCATAATAAACCACCACCTTTCTCTTATCTTTCGATAACTAGAAAGGGAAAACACCTGATATATTCCAAATGTATCCAATAACATTATAGCAGACATTATGATCTTCACACAATAGGAATTGATACTAAATTTACCAATTTAGAAAACACATAGTACGGTAAGAAGATAAATATTAAATAGTTATTAAAAATAAATAAAAAGTTGTTGTACTTCTTGCTTTATGGCACCATTGCCTTTTTCGAATATTGATATAAAAAGGTAAC
This sequence comes from uncultured Bacilli bacterium, assembly GCA_947598285.1. GTDB lineage: Bacteria > Bacillota_I > Bacilli_A > RF39 > UBA660 > Ventrenecus. Next base: position 8,692 of record CANQFE010000055.1, on the reverse strand, counting down.
CCCTTAGGTTATTTTGATACGCTTGTCAAAATACCTAGGGGGTTAATTATTTTGCCAAAACAAAATATTAGATTTTTATTTTTATAAATATGATTAAAATCACAATAATAATAGTACCTAGACTTATTAATTATTCTTAAAATAACTATGCTAAACATTTACTTTCTATTCAATAATTTTTTTGTCAATATTTAGTAAAGTTATTTGAATACACCACCTACTTTATTGTATAATCTAGATATAAAACAAATTTCTGTATTTACAATTAGATTAATAAATGGAGGTTTTGTATGTTTTATTTTAAACAAAATGGAGAAAAAATTGAAAAATATCGTATTACTTTTAATAAAAAAGAAGTGAAAAAGTTACAAGATGAAATAATTGACCATTGCAGTATTATTAAACATGTAAATTTTGAAAGTGATTATATACCTAAAATTTTAGATAATTATATACCTAAAATGTGTGATAAAAGATTTTTAAGAAATCTTAAGTATACTCGTATAGGACAAAAAGAATATTTTGAAGAAACAAGAGATATTTATTCTATCGAATATGATAGGTATATACCATCATATCTTGTTGAAATTATTGAACGAATTTTAAATGGAGACTCTACAGCAATAGAAGAGATGCTTCATTATCAAGTTCCTAATTCAACTTCTATAGAAGAAAAAATTAATTTAGTAAATTCGGAAATGATATCCATTCCGCCTAGTGATATTGCTCAAAAAAAGCAAAAATTAGAAGAGTTAGAAAATTTATTAAAACACCAAGCCATCTTTGCAGAAATTTCTTCTTATTATGAACAACTCATTTCTTTATTTAAATTTGAATATGTGGCTTCTATACTAACGAGTGAATTGGAAAGAGTAAAGTCTTTTTTAGCAATAACTGACATAACTCCTGATAATTCCCATGTGGATGAAATGGAAAAAATATTAAAGAAATATAATAAAAGTGATTGAAATTAAACTAAATTCTTTTATTTATAAAAATACACTTTGAAAAAATGAATGGAGGTTTCTTATGGACTTTAATGACAAATTACAAAAATTAAAAGAAGAAAAAAAATACTGTTTATCTGAAGTAAAAAATATAGAAAACGAAAAACAAACTGAATTAGAGAAAATTAATGAACTAAAAAAACAAACCCTTTTAAAGTACGCTAAATTAAATGAAGTAAAATATCAAGAGTTAGAAAAATATAATAGTGAAATTGATTCATATTGTCAATTAATAGAATCTTATTCATATTTTGACGTGAAAATTATTGGAAAAGCTATTGCTAGTTTAATAAGAATTTTTGAAGGAACTAATTATGTTTATCAAGAAGCTGAATATTATACAATTGGATTAGAAAACCAGAAATTTATCAAAGTAGTAAAGCATCCTAAAATAGTGATTGCAGAAGGTAGTAGACGTAATGGTTACTCTGATTACTCGGGTGCAGAAAGTAAAAACCTTCACCTTATGTTAAAAACTGGGGAAGCAATTATTTTAACAAATGATATGTCTGAACTAAAAATACCATTTTATCACGCTAAAAAAGAAAATCATACTCTAGAACTACTTGTTAAAATTGGTAAATTTTCCTATGTCAAAGATTTTATTGATGAATTAATTTCTTATAAAATAGAACATAGTTTAAAAGATATTTCATTAACGGAAATAGAAAACTTAAAAATAGATTTTATTTCATCTCGAAAAGAACAGATTGAAGAAAATTATAGATTAGTTACCGAACAACAAGAAAAACAAATGAAGAAAAAGTTAGAAAATGACAAAGAAAATCGACAATTATTATTGAAAAGAGTATTAGATAAAAAAGAGAAAAGTGGTACTACTAACTAAAGTAACATTTACTATCAAAAATGTATCTTTTTTCGATTTTCATTGACATAATACCATTTTTATGATAGAGTAACCTCTTGTAAAAAAGGGGTGTTTTTCTATGAATTATAATAAAATACGTGGGTTTTTAGCTATTTCAGGAATGGCCTTAGTTAGTTTTTTATCTTCTATCCCTAATATGAATTCCAAAGCAATGACGGCTCGAATTGAAACTGAGTATCAGAAAGTAAAAGAAGAACCAGAAACAATCAAAGATATTTTGAATGACGTAGAAAAAACAATTGTATTAAATTTAGAAGAACAAAAGACAGTAGAAGAAACGACTCTTGCTCAAACAGAACCAGCAACTGAACCTGAGCCCATAATTGAAATAATTCATCATGTTCCTACTTATGAACAAATTGTAGAATATATATTAAAGAAAAGAGCAATTACAAAACCAGAACTTCTTGATTTATTTGACTATTGCCTTACAGCTAGCCATGAATACGGAATTGCATATCAATCACGAGAAGACATTGCGAGAGTCTTTTACTTAGTGATTGCTTATCCGGAAGAATTAAAAAGAAAATATATCATGGAAAGATGGGGAATGACAGCTGAAGAATTAAGAATTGCCGAAGAAACCGTATCTGTTGAAGCAAAACGAATGGGCGAAACATCTCATTGGGGAGATGCTTTTGCTGTGACAGTGACTGCAATTGGTAGAACAAAAGATGGGAAAACTTATGCTCAAAATGGTGGGGATGTTTATGATCAATTTACCGCTTCACATCAGTTTACTGGATATAAATATCATGAAAAATATTCAGGCGAAACAAATAATGGAGTACTAGATGCCTTATTTGCTTATGCATATTGTAAAGATCAAGGACTTACTCCTTTAAGAACACGCTTTTTCTTAGAATTTAGAAGTGCAAGTACAAATATGTTTGGAACAGTTCAGTTATTTCCAAATGGCAACAATTTTCGAAAAGATAAATATAACGAAGGCGATGAAAAGTTTGTCTTAACTGCCAAAGAAAGTATTGATTCATATGAGCCTTATGTTGAATTAACCGATGAAAAATTTCATCAAATATTAGAAGATCGAGGCTTATGCTATCATGAAGAAGTTTTAAAAAGAACAAGATAAAACTTCTTTTTTTTATATTTTAAAACTAAGAAATCTGTTTCATCTTGTATTTTTTTTTTAAATTCGTTATAATGAAAAAAGAAAGAAGTGAATGATTTGAAAAAAGATAACATCTTACTAATCGCATTATTAGGAATAATTATTTTAGTTACCATTATCTGTGGATACTTTGCTTTTACAAAAGATAAAATTGAAAGTAAAACAGATGCTATAAAAATGAAAGAGGAATATGCTGAATTAAATGGTAAAATAAATGAAAAAAATACCAAAGAATATCCAATTGTTGAATTAGCCGATGAAAATCCTTTTGTTTATAAAACAGGAGAAGAAATGATTGACATTTTAGAAAATAAAACCGGAGTCATTTATTTTGGTTTCCCAACTTGTCCTTGGTGTCGTTCTTTACTTCCAATATTAGAAAAAGCTGCTAAATCGCAAGGAATTGGTGAAGTTTATTATTTAAATATTTATGAGATTCGTTCTACTTTATCTTTAGATGAAAATAATAAAGTAATTACTGAAAAAGAAGGAAGCGAAGATTATTATAGAATTTTAGATCTTTTAAAAGATTATTTAACAGATTACACTTTATCGAAAGATGGAAAAAGTATAAAGACAGATGAAAAAAGACTTTATGCTCCGACTGTTGTTGTAGTAGATAATGGTAAAATTGTTGGTTTTCATGAAGGAACATTATCGGAAGCTCAACCGACTGGTTATGAAAAAATGACTGATGAAGAAAAAGAACAATTACAAAAAATATTAGAAGATATGATGTCTAAAATAAATACTGGAGTTTGTACAAGTGAAGGATGCTAAAAGGCATCTTTTTTACTTGTGTAAAGAGTCTTTTTCTTTTATAATAAGAGAAAAGAAAAAAGGTGAGCTGTATGAGTCAAGTAACATTACTTCCTGCCGATAAATATATTGTGATAAATAAAACCATTTTAACCGAACAAGACCGCAAATATTTAGTAAGCCTTTATGAACCAATGATTGGAGCCAATGCGGTGAGTCTTTATTTTACTTTATGGCGGGATCTGGATCGTTATTCTTTTGTAAGTTTAGATTATACTCATCATCATCTTATGACCCTTTTAAAAACAAGTTTAGAAAATATCAAATTATCAAGAAAAAGTTTAGAAGCAGTCGGGTTATTACGAACTTATTTTGAAGAAAAAGATGTGAATAACTATGTTTATGAATTATATTCGCCTTTAACCCCAAAAGAATTTTTTACTCATCCTATTTTTAATGTTGTTTTATATAATAATATTGGTCGTAATGAATATGAACTTTTAAAAAAAGAATACACTCCAGTTTCTTTTCCTCTAAAAAATTATGAAGAAATTACTGCTCCCTTTGATAGTGTGTTTAAATCTTCCAGTGAATCATTTTCATTTGAAGCCATTGGAAGGGAAGTTCTTCCTTTAAATATGCAAGATCAACTAGATTTTGACTTATTAATTTCCAGCTTGCCAAAACAAATAATAAATGAAAAAACATTTACCAAAAAAATAAAAGAACTTATGAACAACTTAGCATTTGTTTATAATATTGACACTTTAAAGATGGTCGAGATTATCCGCTTGTGCATCAATGAAAAAGGAATGATTGAAAAAGAATCACTACGCCTTCAAACCCGAAAATATTATCAATATAATCATCAAGGGAAATTACCAACCTTAATTTATCGTTCCCAACCAGAATATCTGAAAAGTCCTTCAGGAGATACATCCAAAAAAGGAAGAATTATTGAAGTTTTTGAAAATACGACACCATATGATTTTTTAAAAGCTAAATATAAAGGAAGTTCACCAACAACTAGAGATTTAAAATTATTAGAATATTTATTAGTTGATGTGGAATTAAAGCCAGCGGTTGTAAATGTTTTAGTAGACTATGTTTTAAAGAAAAATAATAATAAATTAAATACAGCCTTTGTTGAAACAATTGCTGGTCAATGGAAACGTCTTGGCATTGAAACGGCAAAAGATGCAATGGAAGTTGCTGAAAAAGAACATAAAAAATATACAAATAAATTAAATAAAGTAACCAATAAAAAAGTTTCTTTAGAAACACCAGTTTGGTTTGATGAAACCATCGAAAAAGAACAAATGTCTCAACAAGAAGAAGAAGAATTAGCAAGTATCTTAAAAAAATATAATGATTGAGGTGAAAAATGAATATTACATTTACAAAAGAAAACAAAAATGCTTTAGAAGAAAACTTAAAAAAAGCGATGCAAGATCCAGCTTTTGCTAAATTACTTCAGAAAATTGGCATTACCAAAGAAGAAGCCATGAAAAAAACAACAAAATTAGAAGATACCATAAAAGAACTAGAACATTGTAAAAATTGTAAAGGCCTATATGAATGCCAAAATGCTTATAAAGGCCATATCAGTTATCCCAAAAAAGAAGAAGGAAGTTTCCTATTTACTTATCTACCATGCAAATATCAAAAAGAAGAACAAAAAAAACGGATTTTAAAACAAAGTGAAGAAAAAATAAATGAGAAAGCTCGCATGAAAGATATTGATGTGACTGATAAAAATCGAGCCAAAGTCATTAAATGGTTAGATGAATTTTATGAATCGTATGATTTTTCTAAAAAAATGAAAGGATTATATCTTCATGGGAATTTTGGCTGTGGCAAAACTTTTTTAATAAGTGCTTTATTTCATGAATTAGAAGAAAAGAAAAATGCTACAGTCGAATTAATTTATTTTCCTGAAATATTAAGAATATTAAAATCCGATTGGGAAACATATGATTTAAAAATGAAACGATATCAAACAGTTGATCTTTTATGCATTGATGATATAGGAGCGGAAAAAGTAAGTGAATGGAGCCGTGATGAGGTACTAGGAACGATTTTACAATCACGAATGAATGCTAATTTAACAACCTTTTTTACTTCTAATCTAACTTTAGAAGAACTAGAAAATCATTTTATTTCTAGTACAAATAGCGAAGAAAAAGTAAAATCAAGAAGAATTATGGAACGAATAAAACAATTATCTATTGATATGTCAATGATTAGTGAAAATAAAAGAAAATAAGAAAAAAATAAAAAAAACATACAAATATTTGTAAAAAACACACATTTTTGTTTGCAGATTCATAAGATAATATGATACGATATGTCTAAGAAAAGAGGAGTTTATATGCGAAAAAAATTTTTAATTATCTTTTTAATTTTATGCACCCTTTCTTCATCGCTTTGGCCTGCGTTTGCATCAGCTCAAACGATGACGGAAAATAATGAAGCATCTTCATTAAAAGCCAAAGGAAATTTAGAAATTGATTTAAAATTTGTCTTACCAATGAAAAATACCAAGGATGCTAACATTCGGTTTACTTTAATGAAAGAAAGTGCATTCTATACAATTGATTTAAATGGTATTACCACATCTTCTACTTTATCTTATACGCTAAATTCCAATAAAGGAAATGTTTCAATTAGAAAAGCAGATCAATTTGGTGCTTCAATTGAAGGAGAAAGTGGCGAAGATATCTATTATTATGCCATCACATTCTATGATTTAGAAGAAGGAATGTATGATTTAAAAATAGAAGGGGATGGATATAAAACTACATTTGTAAATGATATTGATATATCAAAATATTCAAAACGTGTTTCTTTAACCAATGAACGTGGCGGATTTACTGTTGGTGATGTGAATCAAGATAATGCTGTAGATGAAAAAGACCTTTATGAAATGTCACACTATCTTTTAAATCCTTCATCTTATAATAGCGTCTATGATTTAAACCGTGATAATGCGATTAATACAACAGATTTGGCTATGATTTCTCATGTTTTATATAAAGATTCCAAAGAAGTAGAAATCGTAAATACCAGTGCAATTTTAACCAAAGATAGTTTAAGTATTGAAGATAGTTCATCAATCACTGGAAACGTGACTGATTTAATTGATGGAACAGGAATTGTTCAGATTAGTCCAACAGAAGGAAAAGTAATTACGGAAGAACATCCTGCTATCATTACTTTAAATATGAATGAAACAATTGAAATGAGTGAAATTCGTCTTGATGTCACCGAAGAAAATACTCCTCAAGAATTATTAGTAGAAGTAGTAGATGAAAATGGCGTGACTCATACCGAAAGAAAATCATTTGAATATTTAACAGGAGTAGATTATTTTACAGATAAAGCTTCAAAAAATACAATTGTAATTGATTTAGGAAAAGAAATTGCAGTAAAAAAAGTAACGATTAAAATTTTAAAAACATCAACAAGTACCCTTGCCGATATTTCTAAAGTAGAATTCTTAAATCATGTTTATGAAGAAGTACCAAAACCAGTGATGGAAGTCCCTAAAAATGTTTTAGTTACCGCTGAAAGTGAAAAAGCAACAGTTACTTGGAATGAACTTGCCAATGTGACTGGTTATGAAGTGACTTTAAATAAAATAGTAAATGGCACATCTTCTTTTGAAGGAAAATATCAAACAGTTTCCACTTCTTTAACCTTAGAAGAATTAAAAAATTATGTAGAGTACAGCGTCACTGTTCAAGCAATGAATGGTGAGTGGAAAAGTGCTCCTAGTAATGAAATTGCCTTTATTCCGACACCAACTCGGTTGCCTCCAGCTCCAGAAGGAGTAAGTGCTACCTCTGTCAGTGGCGGGATCAATCTTTCTTTTCAAAAAATGAAAGATACATTAACATATAATATTTATTATCGTAAAAAAGGAGATGCATCCTTTCTTAAAATAAGTAACATTACGTCAACCAAATATGAATTACGTAATTTAGATACAAATACTGAATATGAAGTTTATGTTACAGGTACAAATGAACTTGGTGAAGGCGCCAAATCAGTCACTGTTTTATGTACAACAAGAGATAATGTCTTTCCAGATATGTCTCCATATAAATTAATTAATCGACCAACTTCTACTGGAATTACAGAACACATCAAAAATGTAACTTATGGAGCAAATTCTAATGATGCAAGTAAGTATGCTTTAGTTGACCATGATTTAAATACTTTTTGGACAGCAAATACTTGGGATATTGGTGGATTTAATCCAGGACACTCTGGACCAAAAGTAGAATTAGATCAAAAATATACAATGAATTACATTGATTTAATTCCATTTGATGATCAATCAAAAATCTTTTATGCTCGTATTTGGTATCGAGATGAAGATGGTTATTTAAAAGAAACAAATACTCATCTTTCTACCTTAAAAGCTCCAAATGGTGAAATTTATCATCGTATCTATTTTGATAAAGTTACAACAGATATGTTAGAAATCAACTTAGCTAATTATTTAGCTGGCTATATTGGTATTACTGTAAGAGATATTAATTTTTATCAATATGATTCACTAGAAGATGATTTAAATCATTTATTTACAGATTCCTTACATATAGAATTAGAAGATTTTGTAACCGAAGAAACAATTAATAAGTTATATGAACGGACTAATGAAAAAGATAATTTAAATAATGTTTATCATCCAAATCAAAAATTAATTCAAGAAGAACTAAATTATGCCAAAGAACTTTTCCAAGATAAAGCGGTGAAAGAAGTAATTAATGTAGATACGAATCTTTTCTATAATAAAGATACTCATTTAGGATTTGCCTATACAACAAGTGATTTACAACCTTTAGGAATTGCTGTCAAAAAAGAAGAGGGAAAAGATAATAAACTTGTTGTTTATGT
>CANQFE010000054.1 GCA_947598285.1 uncultured Bacilli bacterium | reverse complement strand
CCTTCCTAGGTTTTATATTTCTATATTACCATAGAAAGGATTTTAAACTTTACACAAATTTATTTACAGACTCTCTTGTATTGAATTGGGGTTTTATAGTTTAAAGCATAACTAGGTCTTTCATAATTATAATAATCAATGTATAATTTTATTAGATTTGGAACATCTTTAGAATGTTTCAAATTAAAATCTATAAACAATTCTTCTTTTATCCAACCATTTAATGATTCGTTTACTGGATTATCTGTAGGTGTTCCAGCTCGACTCATTGAATGCTGAATATTAAATTCTTTAAGAAGGTTGTTATATGTTTTGGAAGAATAAACTGTTCCTTGATCAGTATGCAAAATCACAAGGTCTTCAGGTTGTTCTTCTTTTATTTTGTTTAAAACTTGATTTAATCCGTCATAGTATGTTCTTATATCACCTTTTTTAGAACTAATACCATATCCAACAATTTCTTTATTCCAAGCATCAAAATATAATGTAAGTTCATAATATATTTTATTTGCATAAAAAGCAGTCATATCAGAAACTATAACTTGATATGGACCATTTAAGTATTTCCATCCGTTCCATATTAAATTACAATATTTTTCATTTTCTTCATCCGGTTTTTTCCATTGATAATGTTTACCCTGATATTTAATATCATTATATTTACATAATCTATGAACATAATTATCAGTATAAACAATTCCAAATTTTTTCTTATAAAAGCATTTATCCACCTGTAGCCATGAGATCTATGTTTGCTATGAACTTCTTTTATTAATTCCGAATCACGTTTTCTAGTGATTTCTCTAAGTGTAGGATTTTCTTTTCGATATTTCCATTTATAATAACCTGATCTGCTTACATCTAATAATTTACATAAATAACTTATTGAATATTTACTACTAAAATATTCTATTATTTTATATTCAAATCTGATATAGAAACGTATTCCTTTTTTGCACCAACTCCTTTCACCATATAACCTTTTTTTAATCGCATTATTTCAATTTCCTTTTTTAATAATTCTTCTTTTAATTGTTCAATTTCATTTTTTTTACAATTACCTTTTCCTTTTCCTATTCTTCCAGTATTTGATTCTAGACCTTTTTTGCCTTTTTCCCTAAATTTGATATCCCAACTATAAATTAAAGATGTACTTAAATCATATTTTCTGCATATTTCTTTCCATGATAAATGTTTTTTATAATGTTCTAGTAAAATCTTATACTTATCATTTTTTGTAAATTTTCTATTCTTACCACCAAGAGGCCTTCCCATAACTTCATCTCCTTTTCTAAAGTATAACAAAAAATGTAGACATTTCTTTTTTTGATTGTCTACATTTATCGTATCACTTTACAATAATTCTCTTTTTTTGTGGCGTTTGAAAAAAATATATTTTAGTGCTATAATGTGATTTAGATTGAGGTGTGGAGATGAAAGAAACAATTATCAGCGTACTTCGTAAAGGAAAAGAGTATGCTGCGACAAATATTCTTTTTATTACGTTTATCATTACATCATTAATTAATGCTATGTTAGTTAGACACTTTACTGTAAATAATTTTTTGGCGATTAAACCACTCATTGCGGATTTAGTTGTCATTTTAATAATTGGTTCTTTTGCCTATTTTTTTAAACCGAAATATCGTTTCTGGTATTTTCTTGGGGCTGCTACGCTACTGAGTGCCATTTGTATGATTAATGCGATTTATTTTAAGAATTATCTTTCTTTTGCCTCTGTATCTTTCTTAAAAACAGCTTCTCAATTAAGTGGATATACAGATGCTGTTGTCGAAAATATTTTGGAATTACGAGATTTTATTTATTTGTGGCAATTCTTTGGATTAATTTTTATTCATATTCAACTTCGCAAAAAAGGATATTATGAAAAAGTTCAACAAGTAGAATTTCCTAAGATTCGTTTTTTAAATACGATAGTAATCACTCTTATTCTTTTAGGATTGTTTATTTCTATGCTTACTAGTACCGATATTAGTCGTTTAAGAAAACAGTGGAATAGGGAATATGTTGTCATAGAATTTGGGATTTATGTATATCAATTTAATGATTTAGTCACTTATGTACAAGCTGAATTAAATAGTATGTTTGGTTACGATGAAGCAGCTAAAAACTTTAGAGAATTCTATCAGGATACACCTGAGGAACCAACTACAACGAATCAATATACCAACCTTTTTAAAGGCAAAAATGTTTTAGTAATTCATGCAGAGAGTATTCAAAATTTTTTGATATCTGATGATTTATTAGGAGGGGCTCCAGCAAGCTTTAATGGGATAGAAGTTACCCCTAATTTAAATCGTTTGGCTCATGAAGGAATTTATTTTTCTAATTTTTATTCTCAAGAATCTGTTGGTACCAGTAGTGATACTGAGTTTACTTTTAATACCTCATTACTTCCATCTAGTAGTGGTACTGTCTTTATCAATTATTTTGATAGAGATTATGTTACGACACCAAAACTTTTGAAAGAGCTGGGATATTATACCTTTAGTATGCATGCCAATAAAGGAAGTGCATGGAATCGTTCTGTTGTTCATCCAAGTTTAGGATATGATCATTTTTATCACTATACGACAGATTATACGATGGATGAAAAGATTGGTCTTGGTTTAAGTGATAAATCATTCTTTAGACAATCTACGCAGATTATTAAAGGAATTTCTGAAGAACATGAAAATTGGTATGGCGTTTTGATCATGCTAACGAATCATACTCCATTCAGTGATATTAATCGTTATGGGGAAGAGAATGATTGGGTTTATGATGTTGATTACAAATATGAAAAAGAAAATGAGGAAACTGGTGAAATAGAGGAAGTATCTGCTCCTTATTTGGAAGGAAAAAAATTAGGAAATTACATAAAATCTGCTCATTATGCTGATGAAGCAATTGGCGAATTGATGGAAGAATTAGAAGCAGAAGGGTTATTGGATAATACGGTTATTGTTATTTATGGAGATCATGATAATAAGTTACCAAAATCTGAGTATAATCGTTACTACAATTATGATCCAGAAACCGATAAAATAAAGAAATGTGATGAAGAAGCTTGTATCACGATGGATGATTATGCTTATGAATTAAATCGAAGTGTTCCATTTATTATTTGGAGCAAAGATATTGTTGGTACCGATTATAGTCAAGAAATAACAAAAGTAATGGGAATGATTGATGCTCAACCAACTCTTGGAAATATGTTAGGCTTCTATAATAAATATGCTTTAGGACATGATATTTTCAGTATAGATGAAAATGTTGTTGTTTTCCCATCAAGTAACTGGCTTACGAATACTCTTTATTACAATACCGCTAAGGAAGCACATAAACAGATTGATCTTAATAAGGAAATTACCAAAGAAGAAATTGATAAATATAGTGCTTATGCAGAACAGTTGATTAGTATTTCTAATGCTATTATTACTTATGATTTAATTAAGAAAGTCGGAGAAAATCCTGAAAATGAACTTTTAGAGGAAACAGGAGTAGGAGCTACGGCATGAGAAAAGGAAAAAGTAAGACAAAATATGATAATCTTTTCTTAGTTATCTTTTTTTTCCTTTTCGTTATATTTCTTATCATTACCCTCTTTTTAGCGAAGAGTGTTATAAAAGAAATGAAGGGGATTAAAAAAGCGGATGCCGAAGCGATTGATAAAATAGAAGATTATGATTATCAATTAACTTCCAATCATACTGATTATTTTGAAGAAACATATTATCAATTGAAAGAACTTTTGGAATCTGAAAAACAAGAAAATTTTGAAAAAGAGTATGCTAGTTTGGTAGCAAAACTATTTCTCTGCGATTTCTATGATTTAAATAGTAAATTAGACAAAACAGATGTCGGTGGTGTTCAATTTGTATGGCAAGATTATCGAGAAGATTTCAAAAATTATGCTACTGACAAAAAGGGAATTTATTATTATGTAGAGAATAATATTTATGGGGATAGGAAACAATCTTTGCCAAGTGTTTCTGAAGTAAAAATAGAAAGTGTTAAAGAGATAAAATATTCCAAAGATGGAATTATAGATAATAATGCTTATCAAATTAAGGCTTCTATTTCTTATGAAAAGGATATGGGTTATCCAAAAAAATGTACATTAACGATTTTACATAATCAAAATAAATTAGAAGTTATCAAAATGGAATAGGAAGAAATTCCTTTTCCTTTTTTTATGAAATAATGTTATACTGATATATGGAGGTTATCATATGGTAGAAGGAATAGTAGAAGGAATTGTTAATCTTTTTAGTGGTTTAGAAAAAATTCCTTTTGGTCGTGAATTAGTTATCTTTATAATCTCCTTGTTGCCTATTTTGGAATTGCGAGGAGGCTTAATTGCCGCTGCCTTTTTAAAGTTAAATCCTGTTACCAGTTATGTTGTTAGTATGATTGGAAACATTTTACCAATCCCATTTATTTTATGGTTTATAAACTCTATTTTAAATTGGATGAGGGGGACAAAACATCTATCAAAAGTTTCTTCTTGGTTAGATAGTAAAGTAGAGAAGCACAAGTCACAAATTGAAAAGTATGGATTTTGGGGTCTTGTCCTATTTGTAGGGATTCCTCTTCCGGGGACAGGAGCATGGACGGGGAGTTTAATCGCATCCGTTTTAAATATGGATAGAAAGAAAGCTTTATTAGCTACTTTATTAGGAATTCTTATGGCAAGCATTATTATGATGTTTTTGTCATTTGGCGTATTAAAGTCTATTATTGGTTAGGAAAGATATGTTAGAAAATATAAAAGGACTGGGTCCTAAAACCATAAAAATTTTAGAGCGGTTAAATATCTATTCTTTAGAGGATTTATATACCTATTACCCTTATCGATTTGATATTCTTGAAAAAAGCAATTTGAAGCTGGCAAAGGATGGCGACAAAGTAATTTTAGACGGTATTGTTCAATCCGAGCCAATGGTTTTATTCATTCGTAAAAAATTGAATAAAATGAGTTTTCGCTTAGATGTCGGTTTTAACATTTTATCGATAACCATATTTAATAGAGCTTTTTTTAAGAATAATTTGCACATAGGAACAAAAGTTACCATTATTGGAAAGTATCATCAAAAACAAAGTTCTGTCGTGGCTTCTGAGATTCGTTTAGGTCTTTTACCAGCAATTCCTAAAATAGAACCCGTTTATCGAGTAACGAATGGGATTCGTTCAAATCAACTCCATAAAATTATTTTATCTTCTTTAGAATATTTGGATTCCATAAACGAATATGTTCCTTCTTTTTTAGCAGAAAGATATCATTTACAGGATAAGAAGACAAGCATTTTAGAGATTCATCAACCAAGATCAAGGAATAGTTTAAAAAATGCTTTGAATTATTTAAAATATGAAGAATTATTTTTATTTATGCTGAAGATGAACTATTTAAAGAAAAATCGTATTTTAGAAGTAGGAATTCCTAGAGAAATCAGTAAAAAACAAGTCAATGAGTTTCTTTCGACATTACCATTTTCTCTAACCCAAGACCAAGAAAAATGTGTTGATCAGATTTTGAAAGATATGAATAGTTCGAATGTAATGAAACGACTTATTCAAGGGGATGTAGGAAGTGGAAAGACAATTGTGGCTATGATTGCTTTATATATTAATTATTTAAGCGGATATCAAGGGGCTTTTATGGCTCCTACTGAAATTTTAGCAGAACAACATTTTGCTAATGCCCAAAAGTTATTTCAAAATACAGATATCAAAATATCTTTAATGACTGGTAAATTGAAGAAGAAAGAGAGAACAGAACTTCTTAAAAGATTGGCTTACAAAGAAATTGATATCTTAATAGGAACGCATAGTCTTTTTAGTGAAGATGTATACTACGATAGTTTAGGATTGGTAATTACAGATGAGCAACATCGTTTTGGGGTTAATCAAAGAACAAAATTAAAAGAAAAAGGTTTTAGTACGGATATTCTTTATCTAAGTGCGACACCTATCCCTAGAACGTATGCAATATCTCTTTATGGGGATATGGATATTTCTAGTATTCATACTAAACCTAATGGAAGGAAAGAAATTATTACAGAACTTTATCAAAATAAAGATATTAAAAAAGTTTTAGAAAGAGTTCATCAAGAAATTCGAAATCACCATCAAGCCTACGTAATTGCTACGCAAATAGAAGAATCAGAAGAAACTGAAGTAGAAAATGTTGCGGCTTTAAAACAAAAGTTTGAACGGGCATTAGGAAAAATCTGTAAAATAGGCATGCTGCATGGAAAGATGACAGCAGAAGAAAAAGACCAAGTCATGCTGGCCTTTGAAAAAAATGAAATTCAAATTCTTATTAGTACAACAGTTATTGAAGTAGGAATTGATGTTCCTAATGCTACTGTAATGGTCATTTTTGATAGTTATCGCTTTGGGTTATCTCAACTTCATCAATTACGGGGAAGAGTAGGAAGAGGAGATAGTCAAAGTTATTGCATTCTTTTAAGTGATAGAGAAGCAGAGCGATTAAAGGTAATGACAGAAACGACGGATGGATTTAAAATCAGTGAAGAAGATTTTAGATTGCGTGGCAGTGGAGACCTTTTTGGAACTAGACAAAGTGGAGATATGCATTTTGCTTTAGCAGACATAAAAAAGGATTTTTCTATTTTATTACGTGCGAAAGAGGATAGTTTAGAGGTATTAGAAAGCAAAGAATATATAGATGGAAAGTATCCATTATTACAACAAGTTATAGAAACCTCTATGAAACTAAGTTAATAGTCAAGTTTAGAAAACCTTTGGGAAATATATTGACTTATTTCCCAAAATCCCTTATACTTATAATGGCATGTTACTCCATGCCGGTACTCTTACGGTTTAAAGGTGAGAGTATACAACCAAAACCCCCTGAAGGAGCCGAAAGGCTCCATTTTTGTTGGAATAATAAGGAATAGGGGCTATTTATATATGTATTAGGTACCCAAATAGGTACCCATTTCAATTTAAATTGTCGATAATGCTAATTATTTCATTCATTTGATTTTTAAATAGATGAGAATATGTGTTTAGTGTCTCATCTATTTTTGTATGACCTAGATATTTTGCAACTACATTTATACTTGCATTACTATTAATTAAAAGTGATGCACAACTATGTCTAAAATCGTGAATTCTAATTTGTTTAACACCTGCTAACTTACAATTTCTATTCTTCCTATATCTTATTTTTCCATTAGTTATTGGATCACTATCTCCAAAGACAAAGTATTTATCATTAAAACCATAATATTTCTTTGAATATTCATATAAAGCTTTTAAATCATTCATTAAAACTTTTGGTATAGGAATATCTCTAATACTAGACTTTGTTTTAGGAGTAGTTAATATATATGGCTTTTGATTTTCTCCTTGAGTAGCGACTACATTTTTATTAACACTCAAATAATTATTTTTAAAATCAATATTATCCCAAGTAAGACCTCTTAATTCGCCACGCCTTAAACCACAATAATAAAGTGTTTCAAACATTGTTTTAAATAAAATATCATCTTCTACTGAAATAAATTTTTTAAATTCTTCATAAGTGAAAAATAACATTTCTTTTGGCATTTCATTTGGATTAGTAAAGTTAGTCATTTTATTATAAGTTGCAGTAAAGTTAAAGTTATACCATTTTGTAGCATAGTTTAATAATTCTTTAAAGAATTTGAATAGATGGTTTTTATTATTTGTACTAAAACCATAAGAATTAATTTCTTTTTTCCATTTTTCAAAGTGTTCAATATTAAAATCTTTCAATTTAATATCATCTAAACTATGAAAGTATCGCTCTCTATCTCTATAAGTTTTTAAAGTAGTAAATTTTACTTTATCTTCTTTATAAGCATAGAAATTAGTGTATAAATCTTTAAAAGTCATATTACGATCCTTATCAAATCTTTCACTATCTGAAACAAGAAAATCTCTTTCGGCTTTTAGTGCTTCTGTTTTAGTGAAATATTTTTTAGATTTATATTTTCTTCTAGTACCATCTAAATTCTTTACATAGTCATAAAATATCCATTTTCTACCATCTTTTGTCCATTCAGATTTTTCTAATAGTTTAACTGCCATAAGTTTCCTCCTTTGATTTTAAATTATTGTCTTCAAAGTCATCATCTAGAGGTTCCTTATATATAGCATTCCATAGTCTTTCTGTTGCTGTTCTTTTATACTCAATAAATAATCCTAATTTTGCTAAACTTTCTATATTACTTTTAAGTAATTTACCAAATACAGAAGGAGTAATAAATAAATTTAATTTACTTACCATTTCAGATACTGTAAAAGTAAATTCTTTTTTGTTTATTGCATATTTTAAAAGTTGCATTAGGTTTTCATTTAATGTTTCTTCAGTTTGTTCATCAATAGACAATATTAGTTTATTATCTCTTTTTAAGACTAAATCCAAACTAGGATAATCTCTACTTTCATATTTAAAGTAAAATGTTGATTTAATATTTTTATCTTGTTTTATAGATATTTTTCCATCAACGCAAGTATCTATTGCTGTACTACCTAAAGATTTTCCTTTACGATTTAAATGATGAACTATAATAATAGCAACTTTATATTTATTGCATAAATTTCTTAATTGAGGAAATATATTTTGACTCATATCTTGATAGTTATTTAAATCATAACTATTTCCAAAATTAATACCATTAAACATATCAATAAGTACTAATTTACCATTATATTTTTCGTGAAAGTCTGATATTTCTTTTTCTACTTTTAAGATACTTAACATAGTCATACTATCTTCTGGAAAAGTATAAAAGAAATTATTATCGTTAAGATTACAATTCATAAAATAAATTCTACTTATTGTTTCAGCGGGATTCATTTCTGTACTTAAATAAAGAACAGGTGTCTTTATAGTTTTAAAATTTAGAAAAGATATACCATTAGCAACAGAATTTGCTATTTGGAGAGCCATTGCTGATTTGCCAACTTTGGCTTCTCCAAGTAAACAATATAAACCATTTTCTCTAATCATATTTTCAATGATATAATTCATCTCGACAATACTACTTTTTAATTCTGTTATTGTTTTCATATAATTCCTTTCTATAAATTTTCTTTAGCCATTTTTTCCAAATAGTTAATATTTATTTTTAACTTATTAACTACTTCAATCATTGGTAATCTGTTATTTGGGAGAATATAACCTTTTAGAGCAAGGTCGTTTCTTATTTCTCTCCTAAGTTTAACCGCATTATTTTTACCTATTTCAGCAAGTTTCATTAAATCATTTAGATCACACCATTGCTTTGAAATAAGTTTTAAAGTTTCTCTAGCATCCATATTAAACTTTCCTCCTTCCATTTTAGACTCTAGATAATTAATTTATTATCTATGTATGGATTACCAACTAAAGAAAGAAATTATATGTGTGAGTTATGCTCACAATTAAATAATATCATAATAATTTAATCAAAGTCAATATATTTTGTAATCAAAACTCACAAAAA
>CANQFE010000053.1 GCA_947598285.1 uncultured Bacilli bacterium | reverse complement strand
GCTCAAAAAAACCAAAATTTCAAAATATCATTAAAAAAATTCATAATATGATATAAATGACTAAATTTTATCTTAAACAAATCATAAAAAACCTAAACTCAAAATTATTTACGATTTTCAAACAGAAAAAAAAGTGATAAAATAAAGAATAGAAAATAGGAGGCTAACTATGAAAACAATTTATAAAATCAGTAAAAATGGTCTACAAGAAGAAACAGAATATCAAAAAAATATCTGGGTTCACTTCACTAATCCAAACGAAAGTGAATTAAAAGAAATTTCAAATACGTTTGCAATTTCTCCAAAAGATTTAAAAAAAGCTTTAGATAAAGCTGAATTACCTCATTTTGAAACAGATGAAGACTATCTTTTTTATATTTTACCAACTTCAAATACTACAAAATTAGCCAAAAATAATTATCATTCTCGCCCTTTTGGTATTTTTTTAAAAAAACAACAATTAATTACAATTTCCATCGAAGAAACCTTTTTAGAAGAGGAAATTAAATCTTACCTAGAATCAGAAAAAGCAATCAATCATCCTCATTTCATCTTATATTTAATTAGTAAAAGTACCGAACATTTTCTAAAAAACTTAAATGAAATCGAAGAAGAAATCATCAAAAAAGAAAAAAGAATCTATCAAGCTACCAATCAAGATTTAGAAAGAATGTTACTTCTTCAAAAAAGTCTTCTTTATTTTACAACCGCTTTACAAGGAAATAAAATGATATTAGAAAAAATGGAAAATCAAAAAGACTTATCTTCTATCGAATTAGATTTTTTAAAAAATGTCCAAATTGAAACACGTCAAGCCCTAGAAATGACAAATACTTATCGGGAAATTTTAGAACACACGATAAACACATATGGCACGATGATTTCCAATAACTTAAATGATCGAATGAAATTTTTAACTGCAATAACACTCGTAATTTCCATCCCCACAATGATTTCGTCATTTTTAGGAATGAATGTTTTCTTAGGAGAATTTGGAAAAAATCCCTACTCTTTTATTCTCATTGTATTAATTTCAATTTGTCTGACTCTAATATTAATCTATATTTTACATAAAAAACATTTACTTTAAATTTAAAACCGTGAAAATCTCCACATGTTTTGTATAACAAAACATATCATAACACTTTAAAAATATAATTTCATAACGATCTTCTAAAAGTTTAAGGTCCCTTACTAACGTTTTAGGATTACAAGAAAGATAAAATAAAGTCGGTATAGACGCTTTTTTTAACCAATCTATTACACTTTTTTCTAAGCCACTTCGCGGAGGATCCACCATTACTTTCGTATAATGTTGAGTTAACTTAGGTAAAACTTTCTCAACTTTTCCCACATGAAAAGAAATTTTGGCATTTGGATAAAAACGAAGCATTTTTTGAGTGGAAAAAATAGCATTGGGATTCACTTCTACACCTGTTACTTCTGACACTTTACCGGCCATTGGAAAAGTAAAATAACCAACTCCACAATAAAGATCACAAACAATATCTTCCTTGTTC
This sequence comes from uncultured Bacilli bacterium, assembly GCA_947598285.1. Classification (GTDB taxonomy): domain Bacteria; phylum Bacillota_I; class Bacilli_A; order RF39; family UBA660; genus Ventrenecus. The sequence goes on along the minus strand of CANQFE010000053.1, from coordinate 8,168 downwards.
AAAAACGATAACACATCTTTTAAAATAATTTCAGAAATATAAGGATTGACTTGAAAAAAAGAATTAATTGGGATTCGATAACGAGCAAATTCATTTTCTTCTTCTAAAAAAGAGTCACCATAAACACATTTTCCATTATGAGAAATCCCCTTGATGGAATGTTTTTTTACAAAATCTTCTTTGATTTTTAAATTTTCTTTTGTATTAATTTCTAAATAGAGTTCTTGTTTTTGATTCACTCGAACAGTAAAACTTCCTGTTTCAAATGCAAAAGAATCAAAATCATTTAATAGATTATTAATTGTTGGCGAAACTAATTCACATTTTAAAATAGGAACAAAGTGATGACTTTCTTCTTCATAATAGCCAAATTTGCCTTTTTCTACCTTTAAAGTAATTTTATTGCGATATCCCAAAACAGGTCGGCTAGGAACAATGGATAAAGGAGGAAGAAATATTTTTTCTTTCAAAAAAAGTTCTTCTATCATATTTTTTTTAAACTCTAAAGAATCTTCGTAACTTAAAATATCATAAACACATCCACCACATTCATTTGCATAAGGGCAAAAAGAAGGAACTCTTTTTTCACTAGGTTTTAAAATCTTCGTAACCTTCGCTACTTGAAAATGTTTTTCCTTTTTCCCAATTTCAAATTCAACTTCTTCATCTTTTAAAACTCTTGGAAAAAACGTAACCATATGATGAACTCTTGACAATCCTCTTCCTTCATAATCCATTTTTTCAATTTTTGCTTGCATTTTATTACACCTTCATTTTTTATTTTACAAAAAAAGAAGAAAAAAGAAAACATTTCTCGAAGACTCTCATTAAAATTTGACAAAAAAGGTTTAAAGAGAAAAAAATAATCCATATTAAAAATGGTGGAAATGATGAAAAATAAAATCGTAGAAAGAATCCAAAAAGAATTTCAAAACAGTGTAGACTTAGTAATAAAACCGATTCGTCTTCCTTTCACGACCATTTATATTGTTTATCTAGAAAGTGTAACAGGAAGTAATAAAGTAAATGATTATGTTCTTAAAAATATCACTCTTTTTGCTTCTCAACCCAAAAGAAAACTAAAAGATTTAGCAAGTGCTATTCCAGCTCCAAATACAGTAGTCCTTGAAAATGCTGATGAAATTGAATACTATATTACAAATGGCTTTACCATTGTCATCCAAAGAAATGAAATTCTTGCTTTAGAAACAAAAGCAGATATTAATAGAGGAATTCCTGAGCCATTAACCGAACAAGGTGTATTTGGACCAAAAGATGCTTTTACCGAAAATATTCAAATTAATTTAGGATTAGTAAAAAGAAGAATTAAATCAAAAACTTTAAAATCAGAAAGTCTAGTCATAGGAAGAAAAACCTGTACCGCAATTAATATTCTTTACTTTGAAGATATTACCCAAGAAGATGCAATTGCTGAAGTAAAAAAGACAATAAGTGAAATCGATGTGGATGGTTTACTTGATTCAGGAACATTAATGGAATATTTAGAAAGAGAAAATACAACTCACTTTCCAACCGTCATGCGAACTGAAAGACCCGATCATGTCGCTCATGCTTTAATGGAAGGAAAAATTGTTTTATTAATGGATACCACACCTTTTGCCTTAATTCTTCCAGCTTTCTTTGCCGATTTCATGAATCCAATTACCGATAATTATGATAAAAGTAATAATATTAATTTACTAAAAGTAATTCGCTTTTTTTGCTTTTTTATCTCAATGATGGCTCCAGCTATCTATATTGCCCTTATTAATTATAATCCTGAAACTATACCCACTTCCCTTTTAATAAACTTTGCAATGCAAAGAGACAACGTTCCTTTTCCTACCATCATTGAAGCATTGCTGATGCTATTTATTTATGAAATTTTAAGAGAAAGTGATATTCGATTTCCTAATTCTTATGGAAGTGCGATTTCCATTGTTGGTGCTTTAATATTAGGAGAAGCTGCAGTAAATGCCGGATTCGTTAGCCCGATTATGATTATCGTTGTAGCATTTACCTTTATCACAAGTTTAATTTTTACTGAACAAGAAATAGTAGATGCCATTCGTTATAGTCGTTTAATTTTTATTTTATTTGCAGCTTTGTTTGGTCTTTATGGAATTGTGATTGCTTTTCTTTATTTCTTAATTCATATTGTAGAATTAAAAACTTTAGGAAAACCTTACTTTTACCCTTTCGCACCTTTTGACAAAGTCTATTTTATGAAAGGCCCTTTAAAAGCTGAAGCTTGGAAAGACATCAAAAGAAGTAGCATGCTCACGAAAAAAAATAAAATTAGACAGAAAAGAGTGAAAAAATGAAAAAAATAATCATCCTATTCATCTTAACATTCCTTTTAACTGGTTGCTACGACTATCAAGAATTAAACAACTTAGCCATTATTTCTGGAGTCTCAATTGACTTTATTGATGATGAATTTGTAGTAATGTATGAAATTTTAAATAGTAAAAAAGGTGAAGAAAGTAGTAAAAGCTCATCTTCTTCTGGCAAAACCTATTATATAGAAGGCTCCGGTGACACTTTAGAAAATGCTTTTCATGATGCAAACCTAAAAGTCAATAAAGAACCCTATTTCTCACACATCAAAGTTATTTTATTCAGTGAAAAAGTAGCCTCCTTAAAAATGGACCTTGTCATGGATTTTATGCTTCGTAATCCCAATATTCGTAATATTTTTATTCCCGTAATCTCCGCAGGAATTGATGCCAAAGAATTACTAAATTCACCAACCACAGAAAATCCTGTTTGTTCAGAAGCAATCCGAAATATGATTGAAACAAACTCTTCTTATGAAAACATTGCTGTAAATCAAGACTTTGAAATGTTTGCAGACCAATTACTTGATTTAAGAAAAGATGCATATATGAATGCTATCACAAAAAGTGAAGGTAAAATTGAACTAGCTGGACTTGGCGCATTTCATGATTTAAAATTAGCCATCATTTTAGATCCAGAAGAAGCCGCGACTTTTAACGTATTAAATAATACTTCCTATAATCATTATGTCAAACTTTCCTGTGAGAAAGAAAAAGAAAAATACACCATCATTGATTTATATGATAATGGTAGTAGTAAAATTGAATTAGAAGATCAAAAATTAAAATTAAAAAGTTATCTCACTGCTAGTATCGTTGAAGATGACTGTCATTATGACTTTCGAAAAACAAGTTCTTATGTTGAATTAGAAAAAAAATTTAATGAAGTCGTTGAAAAAGAATATCGAGCCCTGATTCAAAAATTAAAAACTTATCAAACAGATATTTTACAAATAAAAGATAGTATATATAAATCCAAAAGAAAGGAAATAGACCAATGGTATACTTACGATTTTATTTATGATATCGATGTTAATATCAACAAAAATGGTCTTGTATTTCAGGTGATTCATGATGATAAATAATCGAAAAACATTTTCTATTTCATATTTTTTAGGAAGAAGCTTCTTTCTAGGATATGGATTTTCTCTTCTTTCTAAAATATTAAACAAAGACGCTTGGATCGCAGCTATTTTAGGAACAATTTTAGGATGTGGAATCATTTTTCTTCTTCAAAAAGGCAAAGAAAAACTAAATACTCCTTTAAAAGAAATTGATTCTTGGATCAAATGGCCTTTTATCATTCTTTTCTTTCTTTTTAGTCTCTTTGTATTTACCCAAATTATTTTTATCTTTCAAACATTTGCATCTTCCTTCTTTTTAATCAAATCCCCTGTTTATTTTATCGTCTTACCTATTCCCTTTTTAATTTATCGAATTAGTAAAACAGGTATGCCTACCATCGCCAAAGTAGCTGAAATTTTAATGCCTATTTCCATTATTTTAATGTTATTTTCTTTTGTAGGATTAGGTCAAAATTTTAATTTAAACTTTTTTAAACCCATCTTTACAACAGATACTTTTTCTTTAATAAAAGGAACTCTTTTCTTTTCCTTCTATTCGACTGCACCTTATTTTCTTCTTTTAAATACCCCTTTAGAAAAAAATAAATTAGTAGGAAAATATCTTTTCACATCTCTTAGCATTATCATTTTATGTTTCTTTATCATTGGCATTTTAGGACCCAACTTAATGGAAATTTATCGCTACCCAGAATATATGACCATGAAAAAAATTAAAATGTTTAACTTTATTGAAAAAGTAGAAAATATTGTTTCAATTGCTTGGCTTTTTGATTCTTTTATTACTTTAGCCGTTGCCGGGATGAACTTAAAAGAAATCATTCCCAAAAAGAAACAAAATATTATTTTTGGAATTCTGCTCTTTCTTTTATATCTATGGGCCCTTGTTAGTAATACTTATTATCAAGAAGGTTTATACATTTATCACATTATTCCAATCATCTTAGGAATTTTTGAAGGTTTATTCTTTCTTCTTTTACTGTTCAAAAAGAAAAAGAAAGGATAGTCTACTTAACCATCCTTCCATCTAAACTAAAACTTTTTGCATCTGTAATCAAAACAGGTACAATTTGCCCGATAACTGATTGAGGAGCATCAACATTCACTAATTTCATTGTATCTGTATAACCATATACCTTTTTTGGGTCTTTTTCACTTTGACCTAAAATTAATACTGGAGCTTCTCGATGAAGTAAAGCTTCATTTTTTTGTTTTGAATAAAAATTCACTCGTTCATTTAATCTTTGTAATCTTTTTTCTTTTTCTTCTTTTGGCGTATCATCTCTCATTCGAGCAGCTGGTGTTCCTTCTCGTGGGCTAAAAATAAAAGTATAAGCACCATCAAATTGACAAGTTTCAACAACATCTAAAGTTTCTTGAAAATCTTCTTCTGTTTCACCTGGAAACCCAACAATAATATCGGTGGTAATAGCTACGTTAGGAATTCGATTCTTCATTTTTTGAAATAATTCAATATAAGACTCCTTCGTATATCTTCGACCCATTAATTTTAAAATTCGATTAGAACCACTTTGAATTGGTAAATGAATATAAGGCATAATATTAGGATACTTAGCAATCACATCAATCATTTCATCAGTAAAATTCCAAGGATGACTTGTCACAAAACGAATTCGAGGTATACCAGTTTGAGCTACTTTTTCTAACAAATGAGAAAACAAAGTTCCATCTTGAAAATCATGACCATATGCATTTACATTTTGCCCTAGTAAAGTAACTTCTTGATATCCTTCCTCCTTAAGCATCTTTACTTCCTTTAAAATTTCACTCATCTTACGGCTTCTTTCTTTGCCTCTTGTATAAGGAACAATACAATAAGTACAAAATTTATCACAACCATAAATAATATTAACCCATGCCGTAATCTTAGAATCTCGTTTATAAGAAACATTTTCATAAACATTTCCTTCCATACTATAAACTTCTATTTCTTGACTTGTTTTTTTAGCATTAGATAATAAACGGCCTAAATCATGAATATTATGCGTTCCAAAAACAAAATTAACATAAGGATGACGAGTTTGAATTTCTTCTACAATCCCTTCTTCTTGACTCATACATCCGCCAATACCAACAATCACTTCTGGTCTTTCTTTTTTTAAATGCTTTATTCTTCCTAAATAACCAAAAACTTTATCATGAGCATTCTCACGAATTGCACATGTATTTAAAAGAATCACATCAGCTTTTTCCAATTCTTCACAAGGAATCATTCCATAAAAATCTAAAATTCCTTTAATTTCTTCAGAATCATGCTCGTTCATTTGACAACCATAAGTTCTTAAAAAATATTTTTTTCCTTGAAAAGAGGAATCAAAAGCAAGTTCTTGACATTGATATTCTACTGGTTTTGAAGTTCTTTCTTTAGCTTTTTTTAAATCTGGTAAATTCATCGAAACACCAACTTTCATGCTTGTTTTATTGTAGATGTTTTTGAAAGAAAAATCAAGAAGTTTTATTATTTTCCCAAGAAAGTATCAGATTTTTTAAGGAGTTAAAACAATACGGAAACTGTTATTACTATACGCGATTCCATTGACACTACTAAAAGCACTAACTCCTGCGTCTGTCCCGAATGCATAAGATGCACCACGTATAAACCATGGACCACGATAAATTACAAAATTTGCTAAGTCGGCATTGTAACTTTCAACAGGAGATGTGTTAGTTCCATTGTAAGATACCCTATAAAATGGGCCAAATTCTTTTGTACCATCTCCCAAGTGTCCTCGATTATAATTAACTCCTTCAGAAAAGAAATCATATAAATCATAATACTTATTACTTGGCCAAGGCTTTCCATCTGTTTTACTTCCATTATTTGAATCATTTGAATAAGGTCCATTAAATCCTGAGTTATTTGTAGAATCTGGCCCAGTTGTAGGTACTTTACTATCTTGTGTAGCTTGCATCACTCCCATCATATGTTCCCATGCTCCACCACTCATATCATAGATTCCACTATAATTCCCTGTGGTACTTGACTCTTGTTTAGAGGCATTATTGCTACCATAATGATATCCATTCGTTCCATCTTGATTTAATGTTGTTGAATCTGTACTATTATATACTGGACTTCCTACCGTTGGGGCATTTTTGGCACTGTATCCTGTAATAAGGCTGCTATTATTATTGATTCTTACTTCTTCACAAGTTGAACCATTGCATCTTCCATACTTACTTTGAGTTAAATAAGCAACGGCTCCCCATTCACTGTTCTTCATCATATGGGAATCTAATTCGCGTTTATAATTATAACTTGTATAAAAGGCATTCGATGCATTGATATTTCGCCAGCTATATACATTGGGTTTAATGATAACTTTTGTTGGTTCTTCTTTATTCGTATTGCTAGTATTTTCTGCATTTGCTTTGGTCCAATTACTTGTTGTAATTTCTTTTGTTGTATCACTATTTTGATTATATCCTGTTTCAAATTTTCCTACCCAGAATCCATTACTGTTAAATGCAGTAAAAGCTGGATGTGTTAACCATCCATCTTTTGTATTATCATTACTTGGTGTTTCTGTTATGTTTTCAAATTCTATTATAAAGGCTTCATTTTTTCCTTTGTTCCCACCTTCTATTTTTGAATAAAATTCTTCGACATTTTGAATCTTATATGTTTCTGGATTCGTGATGGAACTATAAGTATTAAATGTTGCTTCACTCTCTTTTAATTGATATCGATATCTTGGGATCCATACAAAATAACTTTCTATATCTTTTTCTTCGATTTCTTGATCTATTTCATATTGCTTTGTTTCATCTACTAGTATCACTGCATTCGCCCATTGTTTTTGTTCATAATCATACCATTCTTTACTTGGATCGGCTTTCGTTACTGTTCCATCATTATCTATTTTTACTGGTATGAGTGGTCTTTCTAACACTGGGTCTGCTCCTTTTAATATATCTTCTTGATATCCTTGATAAAAATAGATTGTACATTTTGTATGACTTTCACTCATTCCTCTTACTGTGATGCTCCAATCAATACTATCAAAGTATGGTACTGCTCCTTTATTACAACTACTTTTTTCATAATCATAGACATATCCTGTATTTTTTTCTGGGATTGTTTTTGTAATATGATTATCGACATAAAATGCAAAGTAAATATCTCCTGGATCACTGACATCTCCATTAATGAGATCTTCATTTTCAATAACTTGAAAGCTTGCAAATGTTTTATACAAGAAAACTCCTGTGATTAATAACACACATGCTATGGTAAATAGAATAATACTTTTTTGTTTCTTATTTTTTTCTTTAAACTTTTGTAATTTCATTTAAAAAATCACCATACCTATTTATGATGATTTTATCAATTACCCCCCCCCCAGAAGTCAATTGACATGTTGGCAATTATCATTTTATAGTTGATTTATTTTTTTTGCGTATGTTATTATAATTATAGATACGTTTGAATGAATCAGATGCTTCCCTTCTTTCTTTTTATAAGAATAGAAAGGAGGAATATGCATGACAAAAAGAGAAATTTCTTTTTTTATCATTATAATATTATTATTTATATTAGTATTTTTACTAATTTTTAAATAAAAAAAAAGCATCTGATTTCAACTTTTGTTGATTTCAGATGCACCACATCAATTTTAAAATTGATCATTCATTAGAAAATCAAAAATGTTAAGATGTTTAATTCCGTCTTGAGAATAATCTTCTTTATTAGTTGAAATTACATATTTTGGATAATTATCACTTA
>CANQFE010000052.1 GCA_947598285.1 uncultured Bacilli bacterium | reverse complement strand
ACTTCCTTTTTTATTTTATGAAGTTTCCTTCATCTATATACACTTTATCACTTTTTCCTGCTTTTGACAAGAAAAATGATTTGAATTTTTTAGTTAAATTTATAAATTTTTTGAGCTATCTTATAGCCTGGAACAGAAATAAATCTTGGCAAAGTAGTAAGTCCAGATAAAGAAATACGACAGTTTTTATAAAGTTTAGAATTTTTTTCTTTTAAATATTTCCATAATTCTTTTTTCTTTTGTTCATTTTCTTTTGTACCTGAAACTTGTAATAAAATTGTAGATACACTCATCATAATATCAATATAATGAATTAAATATTTAGCACATCTTTTATTAGATTCCCAATAATCATAAGGATCGAAGAAATCTATCATTGTTTTTGTTACAAAAAGTTGTTGATCAATTCTTTTGATCATTACTGATTCATTTACAGATTGATCCGCTCTACCAATGAAATAACGATAGAAGTCAACATCTAAATAATACATCGTTTTAATTTGAGGTAATGGATAATAAACGAAAATATTATCAACATAAAAAGTGTGTTCTGGTAGTTTTAAACCAGTTTTCTTTAAAAATTTTGTATTATAAATGACAGAATGCATTAAAAGATAAGCATCTGTTTTAAATTTTCCAACTTCGTCCCATGTAAATACTTTATTTTCAGGAAGAGTTTTATGGTAATGAATTGCTTTTCTACCATCTTCGCCTTTTTCATAGACATAGTTTACAACCATCATATCAACTAGTTGATTTTGTTTTTTTAAATTTTTAATTGTTTTTAAGACTTTTTGCAAAGCATCTTCATCGACCCAATCATCAGAATCTACAACTTTATAGTATAATCCAGTTGCTAATTCAAGTCCTTTATTGACTCCAGAACCATGGCCTCCATTTTCTTTATGGACAGCTTTGATGATTGTTGGATATTTTTTTTGGTAACGATCCGCAATAGCCCCGGTTTTATCTTTAGAGCCATCATCTACTAAAATAATTTCTACATCTTCTCCACCACTTAGAAGGGTTTTTATGCAATGCTCCATGTAGCTTTCTGAATTATAACAAGGAACTGCAAATGTAATATATTTCATAACTACTCTCTTTCTATATTTTAATTATAATAGGAAATAATTGTTCTGGCAAGATTTTGTCCAATTTTTTCGATATTATTTGTAATCCAAGCGGCATCATGTTCTTCATCATGGTAAGCAACTTCGATTAAAGAAGAACAAGGAAGATAGTTATCGTTTGCTTCTCCTAAAGAACCATTCGCATATTTAATTCCTCGATGGTAACTTAAATTCGTGTTTCCATCATAAATTGTCCATAAATTTTCATAAATATTCGAGGCAATTGAAAAGGCGGGAGAACTTTCTTTATCAATATAAATTTCTGGGCCTCTTGCTGTATGATGGGAAGAAGCATTGGAATGAATGGCAAAATGAAAATCAGCATGAACTTGTCTACTTTTACTTGACCAGGCATTAATATCTCCTTTGGGATTATTACGCCAAACAATGATTCCTTCTTTTTGCAGTTCTTTTTCGATGACATCGGCAATTTTGTTCATCATTTCCATTTCAGTCGTGAATCCTGTCTTTTGAACTCCATAATTTTCATCTTGATTGGATGGGCTTAAATAAATCACGGGAACTTTATCTGAAATTTGAAAAGAAAAAGTATTTCGAATAGAATCATTTCGATTTCGACTTACGGCAAAGGTTTTTATAACTACATTTTCGTTTATCGTAAAGGGTGTTTTATATATCAAAGAAGAAGTGGTTGGTTCGGTTCCATCAGTTGTATAATAAATGGTAGCATCTGGAGTTATCGTTTTTAAAGTGACCATGGTTCCTTTTTTGATATAATTAGGATTATGTGAAGTATAGACTGCATTTGTGGTTTCTTTTCCTAAAATATTGATTTCAATAGCATCTTTTTCGGCAATTTCAACAAAATCTTCATACACCGCTTCGAGTTCTAATTGATATTTTTTATTTTCTTCAAAAAACTCAGCTGGAATTAAAATTGTTTGATTATTTGATGTAAATTCAACTCTTTTTTGGAAGACTTGATCAGCATAAAAATTGATAAAAAAGTGGTTGGCATTTTCGCCTCCTTTATATTTTAATTGGACTTCATCCCAACGTGTTTGATATTCATTTTGCGGAGAAGTAATTTTTAATTTTCCAACAATGGGAGTATTTAAATAAAAGGAAAAACTAGAAATGGTTCTGCCATTTGCTTTTTTTAATAAAGCGGTAATCCTTCCAGAATATCCTTCAACAACTTGATAAGGAATGGTTACAATTTCACTAGTTACTGGTGTTTCATAAAGTTTATTTTCTTGATAATAGAGTTCAACATAGGTATCTTGATTTTCCAAATATCCTAAAATAGTCAATGTTAAATCTTTTTCTTTTGCTAAAAGATGATTTTCTTTTTTGGAAAAAGATTCTTCTTGACTTAGATAAACATATGGAGTATTGCTTTCTTGTTCTTCTTTATTTTTATTTTGCGCGATTACTATCGCGGTTAGTTCGGTTTGATAGTCTGCTTCAAAATTTTCTAAAGAAATTTCTTCAGTTTGAGAAGTTGTTTCATAAATTAGTTTATCTTCTTGATAGAATTTTGCATCGTACAGAACCGCATTATGACACGGAGTTACTTTTAAAATTAATTGATTTTGATTTTCTTCTAAGCCTAAAATATCAAATTTTCCTAATTTTGGATAAGTAAAACTTTGATATCCAATCCAAAAAAAGAGAAAATTAATTAATATTAAAAAGCATATTGTAATTATTATTATTTTATTTTTACTCACTTTTTTCATAATGCTTACTTCCCTACTTTATTAGTATACTAAAAACTTTTTCAAAAAGAAAGTCAAAAAAAGAACTTAATTTTCTTCTATTTGATAATCAAGTTCTTTTATTTTTTCTTGTAATAAATTGGTATCTAATTTTTTTTGATATGTTACAACTGTTTTTCCAGTTTGTAAATTAATCTCAACTTTTTTGACATTAGGAATTGATTTGATTGTTTTTTCTACTGTTTCTTTGCAATGATTGCAATGCATACCAGTAATTAAAAATGTTTTGGATTCATTTTTAGAAAACATATTTAATCTACCTCAATAAGCTCATATTCGCTGGTACCAATTCCAAGGTTTTCAGAGGCTTCAATTGTATGTTCTCCATGACGAGAAGCAATTCTTTCTAATAAATGATCTTTTCCTGGATCTGTAGATGATTTTACCAAATCAATGCAGGCTTTATCAATCGCGACTGGATCTGTAGATGCAAGAATGCCAATATCTTTCATACATGGATCTTCAGCAACATTACAACAATCACAATCAACAGACATATTGCACATAATATTAATATACAAAATATTATCTTTAAAATGATTTACCACAGAAGATGCGGCATCAGCCATGGATTCTAAGAATTTATCTTGGTCCGCATGAAACATATCTTCATAACTAGCATTTTCTTTTCCATGACAGTGAATGTACCGTTTTCCTTTACTTGATGAAATACCAATGGAAAGTTGTTTTAAGGCCCCTCCATAACCACCCATAGGGTGTCCTTTAAAATGAGACACTACTAACATAGAATCATAATTAGCTAGATTTTTTCCAACATAATTTTTGTGAATTACTTTTCCATTAGGAATCTCTAAAACCATTTCTCCTTCACTATCCATAATATCAACTGTAAAATATTTACTCCACTCATGTTCTTTCATTAATTCTAAATGTTTTTCCGTTGTATCTCTCGCGCCATCATAAGCAGTATTACATTCTACAATTGTTCCATTTACATAATCTACTATGGGTTTTAAAAACTCTGGTCGTAAATAGTTTTGATTGCCTCTTTCACCAGAATGAACTTTTACGGCAACTTTTCCTTTTAATTCTTTTTCTAAAGCTTGATACATCTTTACGACACTTTCTTTTGTTAATTCGCTTGTAAAATAAACTTTTGCTTTTTGCATTTTTCTTCCATCCTTTCATTTCTATTATATCTTAAATAAAAAAAATAATCTATCTTTTTTATTCTATGAAAAAAAAGCCTTAACTAGCTTTCTTTTCTTCTACTTTTCTTTGTAAACGATATTCTTCTAATTTGGTATTTTTTTCTTCTTTGGGAATTTCTAAGATTTTACTAAGATAAATTCTAATTTCTCTTTCTTCTTCATAAGTTAATAATGAAAAATCTTTTAAAAAGGCTTCTTTTCCTAATTCCATATCAGCAATTACTTTTTTAAATTCAGAACTAATATAATTTTTCTTTAAATAAGGTCGAAAATGATTTAATAATATATGAAGCACTTTGTTTTCTTCTTTGGAGTCTAAAACTTGTTCAATGGAAAATTTTAAAATAGTCTCATCAGTAATCTTTTTTACTTCGCGCCACTTACCATTCACATATTTTTCGATGGTTAGTAATTCAGGATTGGTTTCCGTGATGACTGAATCATTTTGTTTTAATTTTTCTAAAATTTCTTGAGGAGTATAAGTGAAAAATATTTGATCAATTGTTTTTAAATCATTCATAGGTAAAACATAATCTTCCCAATCATTTTTTTTAATTCCTATGCCATACATTATACTCACTCCTTTTGTCGTTATATTATAGCATTTACGTTTTACTATTGTCAACACTACTACTTGTTAGTTGAAAGATAACTTGGCTTAAATTTTCATGAATGACTAAATCTGCTAAACAATCATAAGAGGTCTTTTCATTATTTATGATTACTAAATTTGTCCCTTGAAAAAACTTTATTAAACTACTAGCTGGCTCCACTTTTAAAGATGTTCCAATCACAATCAAAGTATCAGCATCTTGAACAAATTGAATCGATTTTTCATAACAACTCGGAAGGCTTTCTTCGTATAAAACAACATCAGGTTTAATTATCCCGCCACATTTTTGGCAATAAGGAATTTCAATGGAATCAAAAATCATTTTGGCATCATAAAAAGCATGACATTTTGTACAATAATTACGATAAATACTGCCATGAATTTCTAATACATTTTTATTCCCAGCTTTAGTATGTAAGCCATCAATATTTTGGGTAATGATTGCCTTTAACTTGCCTTCATCTTCTAATTTTTTTAGATAAAGATGAGTTTGATTTGGTTTGGCATCAAGACAATTAAAATTTTTACGATAAAAATCATAAAATTCTTTGGGATGATTTTGAAACATCGATAAGCTTAACATTTCTTCAGGAGTGATTTGATTCATTGTTTTATAGATGCCATTTTCACTTCGAAAATCTTTTAAACCACTGTCAGTGGAAACGCCTGCTCCACTTAAAACAACAATATTATTGGATTCATTTATTATTTTTTTTAATTTTTCGATTTGATTTGTCATATTCATTTCTCTTTCTTTTTTTCTAAAAATATTTTTCTCACAATAAAATTATAAATCATTACAATCCCAGTTGCTATAATTTTACTGATTAATTCATGAATAATGAAAAGGTCGACTAAAAAATACATTAATAATAAATTTAAACCTAAACCACTTAAACTTTGAATTAGAAAAAAGAGAAATTCTTTTAAGGTTTGTTTTTGATGGACATCAAATACCCATTTTATACTTAATATATAATTAAAAAGAACAGAAACACTAAAAGAAATTGTTGAAGCAAGTACATAATGCACAGAAAATAATTGAGTTAAAATGGTAAAGATTCCATAGTCAATTACGAAAGAAAGACCCCCTACTACTCCAAATTTTAAAATTTGCTTCATTAAAGATTTTGTCATTTTGCTTGCCTCATTTTAATTAAATATAATTCATATAATTGACGGTGCTTTTTGGCAATAATTTGTAAAATAGTTCCTGTAATAAATAAAAGTAAAGCTATCACTAGAGAAATTCCGGATACGATTAAACTTGGAAAACGAAGCACAAAGCCAGTTTTAAAATATTCCATAAAGGGGGGAATTCCTAAACAAAAGGAAATTATTAAAAAGATCAATGCAAAAAGATTAAAGAAAAGAAAGGGCTTATATTCTGCAAATAATACACCAATTGTTTTTAAAACTTTTAGGCCATCAGAATAGGTATTTAATTTAGAATTACTTCCTGTCGGGCGATTACGATACTTCACGGGAATTTCTTTTATTTTGAAATTTTTATCCACAGCATGAATCGTCATTTCAGTTTCAATTTCGAATCCTTTTGAAAGAATTGGAAAACTTTTTACAAAATCATAGCTAAAAGCCCGATATCCAGTCATAATATCTTTGATATGATTTTGAAAAATAAAATTAATTAAAAATCTCACCAAATTATTGCCAAAATTATGAAATAATCTTTTATTCTCTTTAAAATAAGTACTAGATAATCGATCTCCTATTACCATATCAGCTTGACCATTTAAAACGAAGTCACACATTTCTTTGGCATTTTCCGATGGATAGGTATCATCACCATCAATCATTAAATAACATTTTGCATCAATTTCCCTAAACATAGACCGAATGACATTGCCTTTTCCTTGACGATATTCATATCTAACAATTGCTCCTGCTTTTCTAGCAATTTCATCAGTACCATCTGTAGAATTGTTATCGTATACATAAATGTCAGCATTGGGAAGAGCTTTTTGGTAATCTTTAATTACCTTTTCAATTGTTTTACTTTCGTTATAACATGGAATTAAAACGGCTATTTCTTTCATCTTTTTTCCTCCTTTTTCATAATCTTTTTTTGTTCTTTATTAATTTTATATAACGTTTTCGGTGTCATTTCACTTTCAAAGAAAGAGCCATACTTTTCTTGAAATCCTTCAGGTATTTCATCAATATAAAGATAGTCTTGATTCATTAATACTTCTACTACCTTTTCTTTTTCATAGGTATCTACATTACTATATAAAGAGTCATATTCTTTACAAAGTATGCGAGACTCTAGAAAGTATGGAAGCAAGAAACTATAGCTATGGTCTTCGATTATGAAAAATAATTTAGAATTTTCTTCGGTATTTTGATTTACTTCGGAGGCAATCCTTTTCCATTCAACATAATTATTTTCTTTTTGAGGTAATAATCCTTTTAAATTACTATTCATAAAGAGAACTAAGAAAAGACATAGTAGTATTGTTTTCCACCAATCCTGATTTTTTTTACTCCAAAAATAAAGAAGTAAGCCAATCAAAAAGGAAAATTCAATTAATACATAACTAGACATATATCTTCCAAAGCAAGCTAAGGTTACTGTCTCACTTTCGGAAAAACAAAATAAATATAATACGGACATGGTGAAGGCATATCCTATGGTTCCACAAGTAAAAATAAACAGCAATACTATTAATTTTTTCCGATCAAATTCTTTTTTATTTCGAAAATAAATCAAAAGAAGAAGAGACAACAAAAGAAAAGAACAAGGAATATATCCTAAAGGAAATGGTTTTATTAATACAGGCTCTGTCCATAAATATTTTTGAAATAAAGAAAAAGCGGTTAATTTATAACTAAGTCCTTGATGAAGAAAAACGATATTTAAATATTCTTTTATATTAATGTTACTAAGGGAAAATTGAGCTCCAGTTTTTAAAAGTGAAGTATAAATATTCCAAGAGAAAAAAAGAAGAAATGGCAATGCCCAAATAAGAATATTAGAAAGCCAAAATTTTTTCTTTTTTAAAATGCTTTTCTCTTTGCTAACTTCATCTAAAAAATAATAAACTAAAACTAAAAATGCGAATGGAATCCCAATTTGTTTTGTGAGTAAAATAGAAGTCACACTAAGAGAAAGAACAATTTTTTTAAATAGGGAATCTTCTTTTTCGAAAAAAACAAATAAAAGAGCAAAAGAAACTTCAATCGAAATTACTAAATCAGTTTGAATTGATTTAAATATTTGGTAAGGATCAAACATTAAGATGGAACAAACAAAAATGGGAATTGAAAGAATTGTTACCCATTTTTTCTTTATTGTATCAACAAGATAAGGAATCAGTAGACCAAGCATATAAGTATGGAGTGAAATGGTCGCGACTTCTTCACTGTATCCTAACAGATAACACCAAAAATATTCAAATAAACTAAGAAATGGTGGATAATCTTTATGCCAGATCATTAAAGATTCAGAAACAGCATAAAATTTATCTAAACGAAGCATCTCTTTGATCATCATTCCCCAATGGGCTAATTCATCCCACTCTGAAAATTCTTTTTGATAGTCTATCACGAATAGAAATAAAAGAAGAAATAAAAATACAAAAAAGCCTTGCGAGAATATCAAATGAAAATATTCTTTATCTTTCTTGATTGCTTTATAAATTGTTAAGCCAAAGCCACAAAAAGACGCTAAAATAGTGAGATAAATACCTATGGAAAATGTTTGAAATAAAAACTGACTGCAATATAATATTACAGGAACAAGCATAAAACTAATTGGTAATACTTTGCCAAAAGATTTTTTAAAAAGATATGATACTAAAAATGTTAAAAAAATGAAAAGAATGATTGCTATCATAGTTCCCTCTCTTTTTGTTTCCTGGCTTTAATATTACACTAATTCATATCATTTTGCAAGATTGCTTTCTATTTAATAATTATCATTTTTTTCATGATCCAAATTTTCTATCAATAAAGCTATTTTAACTTTTTATAAAAATCTTTTTCCAATTTATCCTTTTTCCATTACTTCTTATATAATTTAAGGAACCATATCTATAATTTTTATCTGTTCTATGAAAATAAAATTTATCTTTTCTTACAAAAGCTTTTAAATCATCGTCAGTTATATTATAATTTAATAATTTATTATCAAATTGTTTCTTATCTTTTAATGAAATAGGAATATAAGTATTACTAAGTAAAAAAGAATATCTTCTAAAATCAGTAATAAAAACATCTTTTTTATTTTTATGAAAGGTTATTTTTACATCAAAACCTTCAACAGGCTCTCCTTTGTGTTTAGGAGGGTAAATATTATTGTAACATTTTACCCAACACCAAATAGGATATTTAACGTTATATTTGTTTTCTATGGATTGATTCATTTTTTCTAGAACCCATTGATAAACAGGGCCGGATTTTTTTTACATCAATATATTTTTCGTTACACTCTAGATATCCTTTATTGATTAAATTTTTTAAAGCATTAAACGATTGAAAAGTTACTAATTTCATATACTCATCTAACAATATTATACATTTTGATTTTGTATTTGGCAAAATAAATCCCCTAGTGTTTTTTGAATTGACATTTTTATTACCAATTTCATTGTATTAAAAACAAATGTTTGATATAATGCTCATGGATACATTTGAAATATATCAGGTGTTTTCCCTTTCTAGTTATCAAAAGATAAGAGAAAGGTGGTGGTTCATTATGACAAAAAGAGAAGCATCTCTATTTATTATAATCCTACTATTATTCTTCATAGTAATCACCTTATTATTTAGATAATAAAAACATCTGATCTCAACAATAGTTGATTTCAGATGGAATCCAATAAGGGATAACATCTGATTCGCACAATCAAATGTATCCTTTTTTATTTTATGCAAGGCAACCTTGACATATTCATAATAACATAAAAACGCACTTTTATCAAGTACGTTCTCTATTTTGGTCGTGTTTCCAAAGTCGGGAGATTTTGGGAAAAGACCATAAAAAAATGGTTAGTAACCTAAAAATGCTTTATAAT
>CANQFE010000051.1 GCA_947598285.1 uncultured Bacilli bacterium | reverse complement strand
TAAAAATCTCTCAATCTAGCATAAACACTAGGTTTGAGAGATTTTGCTTTTCTAAAACTGATAAATTCAGGATTATATCATATTTTATGATGTGCGCAAGAAAAACTTTATTTTTCTTTTGTTATTATACTTAAAATAGTTCCTACTTTTAAAATTATTTTTTCACAATTTTTCATAGCGATTACTTTGAAATATGCTTTTCCACCAACTGTGAGAGAAGAAATTAATGAAGTAATTAACACAGTAGCTATAATAGGATTCATTCCTAAGCTCACAAGATAGATAGCTAAAGCTGCTCCTAAAGATCCACTCACAATACCACAGATATCTCCCACTACATCATTACAAATGCTTGAAACTTTATTCGCGTTTTTTAATAAGAGGATGCACATCTTGGCACCTTTTCTTTTTTTGGCATTCATGGCATGAAAAGGAGCTTCTTTGGCAGTTAAGGTAGAAACTCCTATCATATCAAATAAAATACCTATCCCTATTACTAAGAGTAAAATAATAAAAAGTAACATGACATTAAAATTAGATAAATAGGAAGAAAAAGCACTAAAAACGATAGATAATAAAAATGATACAATAAATACAGTTATAATCCATTTTTTTTCTTTCATTTTTTCTCCTTACGAAAAAAAGTTCTTGTTGAGAACCTTTTTATTCTTACAACTTTGCTGTGGTATATCACAAATTAATTTTACGGCTTAGGTCGAGTCGAATTTCTCTAAATTCCACCTTAGGTTACCCACCGGCGATTTCTCTTTCAGGAATTCAATGAGTTTCCCCATTACTCGATTGCCACTTAGTCCGCACTTTAAACTTTATGATGTAACATTCTAGAGGTTTTCCCTGACACAAGTCCATAGTAGTTATTCGCTTTTGCAATAATGATTTCAATTTTTATCCCTCATTATCACTCACGACATGTGCTTCATCGTTTTTTTTGCTTAGTAAAAGGATGTCTATTATATGCCATTATAATATTTCCTTAAACTTAAAATTATATATTCACCCTAACCTGGGCGGAAAAAGCGAAATATATAAAGTGCCTTCGCACAATTAGTAGATTTTTAGCCCTACCTTCATACTATGTATGTGACTAGAATAATGCACCACATACAAATAAATTATAACATATTGACATAAAAATGTCAAAAAGAAGCTCTTTTATCAGTTTATTCTTGACTTTTCATTCTATTTAATGTCATTTTTTCTTGAAAATTATTTTCTTTCAAAATTTCTTTTAGATTTTCTAAAATTTGTTTGACATCTTCATAAGAAAGTAGATCTGCTGTGTGAAGATTGTAGACTGTTTTTTCAGATGGAATATATTCCAATGCTTCTCTTTTTATTCTTGGAACTCCTACTAATAATTTTTCTTCTTTTTCATGAGATTTCAGTTCTTTTTCTTTCTCGATTAACATTTTTTGTTTCTCAATATCTTCTAAAATTTGTTTTGATTTATTTCTTTTTTTTCTATCGATTAGACTTTTTCCAAGAGTTCCAATACTTAAAAATAGACTTATTATTTCCATCACCGAAAAATTTAAAAACATAAAACTAATAGCAAGAATGAAAAATAAAAAAGATGCGTAGCTATTAAATTTCATCGAAGAGATGCTTACTTCAATGTATTCTTTACAATTTCTTAAAAGTTTTTCAGCATTTCCTACTTGAGATTTCATTTGGTTTAAAATTTGCTTTTCTAATTCTTTACTATAAGGCTTAGTTTCTTTTTGACCATTTGCATAAAATATTGTAATTGTGTTTTTTTCTTCCACATAATTTAAAATAAATGTTTCTTCTTCCTCTTTGGTTAAACAGTAATTCATCATTGGGTAATCCCTTTTCTTTCGAAGTTTATCCTAACATATTCCTTTTCACAAGTCAAATATTTTGCTCTTTTAAAATAGTGATTATTTTTTCCGAAATATATCTATGTCCTTTATAATTTAGTTGATAATTTGTATCATCGAAAAAGTAATCTTTCTTCTCAGTGATATTTTCAATATCGACATAATGAACTTGATATTTTGCACATATTTTTTTTAGTTGATCATTGATATTTTTGACCTTTTTTAAGTCTAATTTTGAAGTCGGATATAAACTTAAGAAAAAAATTTCTTTTTTATTATGAATTCTGATTAATTTTAAAATTTTATCGATATTATTGATATACTTTTCATAATCTTTAGATTTTAAATTTTTTTTATTTAATTCATACATTCCTAACGAAAGGGTTGTGATTTTGGAAGAGGCAATGGCTTGCTGAATTGATGTATTTGTGCTTTCTAATGTATAATTGGTTGTAAGTTTTGTTAGAAATGTTTCCGTTGTTTCCTCTTTATTTTGAAATTCGGTAATGTATTCTTCTATTTTTTTGGATTCTTCATAAAAATCTCTTATATAATCATTAAAACTGTATCCTTGTACTTGATAGGCTGTTTCGCCCATTGCTATTTCATCTCCGAAAGAAACAATGATAAATGGTTCATGATAGAAAAATTTATAAATAAAAAAGGTTATTACTGCTCCACATAAAATCGTCGCGATAATTATTTTTTTCATAGGGACACCCATTCAATTTTATGTTTCAAAAAAAGAGAGTATTCATTTCATTTTGCTATAGGGATATGGTTTTCTTTCATTTGTTCTTCCTATTAAATAATCAATACTGGTATCATAAAAATCAGCTAATTTACTTAAATAATTAATAGGAATTAACCGTTTTCCAATTTCATATTCACTGTATTGTTGTTGTTTTATTTTTAAAAAAGATGCCACATCTTTTTGTAACAAATCCCTGTCTTCACGAATTTCTTTTAGTCTCTCTATGTTCATGATTCACCTCATTCACATAATCTCATACAAGAAATGTTTTGTGTTGACTGTACAAAATATCTTTTGTATAATTTTTATATATACAATAGATGTTTTGTTTAAAGAGGGTGTTATTTTTCAAATGAAATTGCAAAGGTTTAAGGAAAATAAGAAAAAAGAAAATGGAATTCTTTTATTTACAATAGCTTGTGTCTTACTTATCACAGGAGTTTTTTTCTATAAAACATTTGCAACTTTTCAAGTCATCGAAAATGAAGATCTCATTCATGGAAGTATTAGTGATCCTGGTGATATTTATTTTGCTTTTTATTATGATGGAAGTATTCAAAAAAATATGCCAGATAAAAGCAAAGGTTATGTTTTAGATGAAGAAAAAAGTTACTGTGGAGTAACTGGAGGAAATGATTCTGATATCAAAGTATCTTTCACAGAAGATGAAACTATCCAAGTCCATGGTGTTACTACCTCAAGAACGAAATGTAATCTTTATTTTGTAAAAGGAGTATTTATTAAAGGAAAAGGAATTCCTTTAGCTTCTGAAGGCAAAGATGGACTTTATGAAGTAAAACATGATGGTAGTACTTTAGAAGACTCTGCATGGAAAAATATGGAATATCGTTATGCAGGGAATGATCCAAACAATTATGTCATGTTTAACGATGAACTTTGGCGAATTATAGGGCTTGTGAATGTTAAAACAAATGAAGGCATTAAACAACGATTAAAGCTGATCAAAAATGATGCAATATTGGAAGAAACGTTATCCTGGGATTATAAACAAGAAGGTGTGGGAAGTTCATTAAGTAACGATGGAAGTAGTGATTGGACAGATAGTCAATTAATGCAGTTATTAAATGGAATCTATTATAACAGTACTTCAGGAGATTGTTATAAAACCAAATCTACTCCGGAAACATGTGATTTTCAAACAACGGGAATTAATGAGAATACGAAGAAGTCTGGTTTTATTGCTGAAGATATTATATGGAATCTTGGTGGAGCATCATCTGCCAATGTGCTTACTTCCGAAATTTATGATTTAGAAAGAGGAAATGAGGTTTATGTACATGATTCTCTTCCATGGCCTCGCTCAACAGAATGGTCTAAAGAAAATACTCGAAATGCTTCAGGAAAAATTGACAAAGATCTATATCATAGTATTGCTTTACCTTATCCAAGTGATTATGGGTATGCCAATTCAAAGGAAGAGTGCATTTCTACGACTAAATTGAACGAATATTCATCTTGTACTTCTACAAATTGGCTTTATAATCCTGATAATCGTTATAATCGTTTTTTATTAACACCTGTTTTATCAAGCAGTCATTATATTTTTGGAATTACATCAAATGGTTATTTATATGATGAGTATGGTACATATGGTTGGACCTTTATTTCTCCAGTTCTTTATTTAAATCCAAATGTGAAAATTATTGATGGCTTAGGAACAAGTAGTGATCCTTTTCTCTTAGAATTACGAATTAGATAATTAAAAAAGAAGATGTTACTCTTCGATTAGTTTAATTTCTGCTCCGACATTTTGGAGTTTTTCAATGATATGTTCATAACCTCTTAAAATATGATTGATCTGTTCAATGGTTGTTGTTTCACTTGCTACTAAACCCGCGATGATTAGGGATGCTCCAGCTCGTAAATCACTTGCAGACACTGTATTTCCATAAAGATGAGTTTTTCCTTTTATATAGGCAGTTTGATTTAAGACTTTAATATCCGCGCCCATTTGATTTAAATAAGGAACTTGGCCCATTCGGTTGGAATAGATTGTTTCTTCTAGAATACTTGTTCCTTCACACTGAGTCATTAAAACACTCATTGGTTGGGCTAAATCAGTAGGAAAACCTGGATAAGGAAGGGTTGTAATATTTAAAGATTTTAATCTTCCTTTGCGATTGATAATAATATTATTTTCTTTGAATTCTAACTCCACACCAATTTCTTGCAATTTGGAAATAAGCGACATTAAATGCTCTTTTATGACATTTTCGACAACATAATTTTTCCCAAGTAAGGAACCAATAATAATATAAGTTCCAGCTTCGATGCGATCAGGGATCACTTCAACCATTGCTTTGTGTAAGTATTTCACGCCTTCTATTTTTATTTTACTTGTACCAGCTCCAGATATTTTTGCTCCCATATTGTTTAGTAAGGTCGCTACGTTTACGATTTCTGGTTCTTTCGCGGCATTATGAATCCAAGTTGTTCCATTTGCTTTTACAGCAGCAAGCATAATATTAATTGTCGCGCCGACACTGGCAAAGTCTAAATATATTTTACTACCATTTAATTCATTAGCATGAATAATATATTTGCTACCTTCTTCAGTTACTGTAGCTCCAAGAGCTTCAAATCCTTTTAAATGATAATTAATTTTTCTTTTGCCAATATTGCATCCTCCAGGAAAATAAATTTCAACATGTTTCATACGACCTAATAATGCTCCCATAAAATAATAACTTGCTCTTAATTTATTGGAAAGTTTTTCAGGAATTTCAACATTTTTTAATTCTTTGCTATCAATTTTTAAAATATCTTCATTTTTGGTTACTTTTCCATTTAATCTTTCAATAATTTCAATTAATGCATCTCGATCTGTAATTTCTGGAACATTATAAATTGTTACTTCTTCATCGCATAAAATTGAGGCTGGTATTAAAGCTACAGCAGCATTTTTAGCACCAGAAATTCTAATGTGACCTGTTAAATCCTTTCCTCCTTGGATTTGTATTTTTTGCATTTTTTCACCCTCTTGTTTTTTGTTTTTCTTAATTTTAATATATCAAATTTTTGAGTAGAATGAAAGATTATTCCCTTCTTTATTTACATAAATGGAAGATTCCTAAAATAAGAAGTAAAAGAAAACCAAAAATAGTAGCTTTTTTTCCTAGTTTTTCAGAGGCAAATTCACCAATCTTTAAACCAAGCCAAGTAAATGCACAACTAACGAATGAAAAAATCATCATGGCTAAAATTTTATTTTGAGTGATTGCTGATAAGCCAAGACCTGTCGAAAATGCATCAATTGATACACCAAAAGAAAATAAAAATACTCCAAAAAAAGATAAATCTATTGTTGGTATTTCTTGTTTTCTCATTTCAAGAAATAAATTTCCGGCGATAAAAAGAAGTATACATCCTAAAAAAAGATTGCTATTTAATTCAAAAAAAGATACAATTTGATCGCCAATTAAATCTCCTAAAAAAGGCATGATAAAGTGCATAAGCCCAACTGTGAAACTAATCTGAAATCTTTTTCTTTTTGCTAGTTTATAAGTTCCAATTCCTAAAGATAATGAAAATGTATCCATGCTTAGAGCTACAGCAATAAAAAAAATGTGAAAAAAATCTGTCATAAGTACTCCTATCACAGTTTATGATTGGCGCATTTTTTTATGAAAAATATTTTTCTAAAACATCTTTTACGTAAAAACGATATTCTACATTTTCTTTCTGTTCTTCTTTGGCATCTAATAAACATAAAGGTGGAAACATCACACACCACCAATTATTGCCTGAACCATTTCCTAAAGTCACTACTAAAGACTGATAGTTACCACTTGGATATTTTACCCCTTTATAGATTTTTTCTGGAAAATAATTCATTCCAAAAGAGACCTTATTTTCTTGACTGATTTTATCAACTTCATTTCGAATTTCACTTAAATTTTCTTGAATGATTTTGGTTGCTTCTTCACTGTTTTTGGCATTTAACATTAAATCATTTATTTTTGTTTCTAATTTATTTTTTACTAAAATTTTATTTGTTTGATCTTCTATTGTATTACTGTTTGCAATGACCCGAAAACGAATCGCATAGTCAGGGATTAATATTTCTTCTTTATTTGTGAAAGCATATCCCAAAAAGAATAAAAATAAGAAAGGTATTATTTTTTTCATTTTGTCACCCATATCATTTATGGGAGTCTTTCCTTTTTTTTATTCACTTAAAAAAGCATATCTATCTTTTCCAGCTAAATCTTTTTCAATTTGGCAAGTATATGTGGATAAGTATTTCTTTGTTAACTTTTTAATTTCTTCTTTTTGATATGCTCCAATTTCAAAGGCGATTAATTTTGGTTTTTGTTTGGTTTTTTGAACTTTTTTTAAAATTTCTTCATAAAAATAAGTTCCATTTTTTTCGGCAAATAAAGCGATTTGAGGCTCATATTTTGTTTCTATTCCTACTGGTTCTTCAAAAGAGACATAAGGTGGATTACTAATTAAAACGTCATATTGTTCATAACTTATATTTAACATATCCTTTTGTGCAAAATTAATATGTACTTTGTTTATTGCCGCATTTTCTTTGGCAAGGTCTAAAGCCTCTTTCGAGATATCTACAGCTCTAATTTCGCAGTCAATCCGTTTTTTTAAAGCAATAGAAATACACCCACTTCCTGTTCCTAATTCTAATATTTTGGGAATTAATATTTTCTTCTTTTTTATTTTTTCTATCGTCTTTTGTACTAAAAACTCTGTTTCATAACGAGGAATTAAAACTCTTTCATCGACTTTTATTTTACAGTTACAAAAATCTACATCACCAATTAAATATTGAACTGGATAATGTTCATTTAGTTTTTTAATAATATCATCGATAGTCTCTGGATATTTTTCTTTTAAAAGATGCCAATCTGTTTCAGATATAAACTTTGGTTTCATATTTCACTTCCTAGATGTTATTGTACTAAAAAACAAAAGAAAAGAAAAGATTTATAAAGTCACACTTAGATTATATGGATTAGATTCTATTCCTTTGCCGTCTTTTATTTTGACACTTGTTTTTAAATATAAAACTGGTAGTACTTGTTGTTTCCAATCTACTGGAAATCCTCCTGTTAGATGTTTTTGAAAAATAATAAATAGATTTCCTTTAGGATTTGATTGAGCCATAATTGTCAAATAGTTATTTTCATCTTTTACAATCCAAGCATTTTCATCACATTCTGATTCGCTACCCCATCCTGAGCCTTCTTTATTTAATTTTAAACATTCTTCTCTAGTTATTCCTCCCACTGAATAGCCATAATCACTTGGATACATTAAGGCTACTCTCCCTTTCCATGTTGTTTGATTTCCATTATATATTTTTGTTCCTCTTTCCAAATTATAAAATTCACTTACTGTTAACACAGATGAGTCATTTCCACCTAAATTCCATATGACTTCTTCAATCATCACTTTCGATTTTTCATTTAAACCAGTATCAGAGAATTCTTCTGTTCTTTTATAATAATTTCCTTCATTTAATAATGTTTTTAAACTAGCATTTACCCAATTGTTTTCACTTTCAGTATTCCATGTTAATTCTCCAATGCTATCTTTTCTGATAATCTTGACTCTTTGTTCTACAGTTTCTTCACTTGTCATGACATTCACTAAACCGATGATTCGCCAATCCTCATCATTAAATTTGATATAGTTATCTGGATCACTCCCAGCATATCGATATTCAGTTTGATTAAATCCTTCATCTTTTATTGTTCCACTTACTCCATCATGTTTTACTTCATAGAGTCCATTTCCTTCTGTTACGGTTGGTATTCCTTTACCTAAGATATAGGCTCCTTTTATAAAATATAAATTACATTTTGTTCTTGATGTAGTTACTCCTTCTACTACAATACTCCAATTATCTGGATTTAATGTTACTTTTAGTTTTGGATCAGTCCCTCCAGTCACTCCACAATAACTATTCTCTTCATCTAAGATATATCCATCTTCTTTTTGAGGCATATCTTTTTGAATTTTATTATCTTTATAAAAAGCAAAGTAAATATCTCCGGGATCATTTACATCTCCATTGATTAAGTCTTCATTTTTAATCACTTGAAAACTAGCAAAAGTTTTATACAAGAAAACTCCTGTGATTAATAACACACAAGCTATTGTAAATATTATTATTCCTTTTTGATTTCTATTGTTTTCTTTAAATTTCTGTAATTTCATTTAAAAAATCACCATACCTATTTATAGTGATTCTATCAAATACCCCCCCCCCAGAAGTCAATTGACATAGGTTGGCAATTATTATTTTACTATTGATTTCTTATGTATGTTATTATAATTATGGATACGTTTGAATGAATCAGATGCTTCCCTTCTCTTTTCTTTTTTAAGAATAGAAAGGAGAGATGCCTATGAATAAAAAAGATAGCTCCTTTTTTATCATAATTCTTCTTTTATTTATATTAGTGTTTGTACTAATTTTTAAATAAAAATAGCATCTGATTTCAACTTTTGTTGATTTCAAATACACCCAAACAATGGGAAGCATCTAATTCATTCAAACGTATCTTTTTTTATTTGATGAAATTTCTTTCATCTATATCCAATATATCACAATATCCTTCTTTTTGGAAGAATTTATTTTTTTATTTTTTTAAAACTAGCATTTTCATGCTAGTCTTGGAAAAGTACTATATGGTTTTTGTTAATATCCACATGTGCCACCTTTATTTTTTACATAATCTTTTATTCTTTCTAGAACATTTTCATTATTCTCTTTTTTATCATATTTAAATATTTGTTTTAATTCATTGTCATTGGTTTCTAGAGAAATAATTTCTTTTGTTTTATAATTTGTATTTACTCGATAATAATAACTGTTCTCATTTATTTTACAGTTTATTTCTACGCCTTGAGTTACAGGTTCTGTTTTATACACATTATGAATTAGAAAGATCGCTACAATAATTAAGAAAAGAAATAAAAGAAAATGAATAATTGATATTCCTAAAGATAATTCAGATATTGTTTTTGCTTGAGTTGTCGTTTTTAATAATTTGTCCTCTAGAGGATTACCTACTAATTCATCTAAACTGATATCGAAAATTTGAGCTAATTCATTCGCCTCTATAATATCTGGATGAGATTCTCCT